>JBCBWU010000249.1:0-9514 GCA_039816955.1 Bacteroidota bacterium | reverse complement strand
CACCATCTCCTTGTGTCACCTTACTTTGCCAATCATTTTCGAGACCAAAGAGGAAGCTAGCGCCTTCTTTGAAGGAGATCACATTATCCATTTCTTTGTAATAGACTTCGGCACTCAATTCGTATTCATCAGCTATAGTTTTGGCTGCCCCGAGTGCTACTTGCCAGCTTTCTTGAGGCTTAATCCGAGCGGTACTCGGCACCCAAAGATCGGTGGGTAAGGTCAAGGCTTCACTGGTTAATAGATTGATGAACTGTGTCATAGTACTGAAGCCTGCTTTCAAGGCAATATCATTGTTCAGCAGGTACCGCAATCCTAAACGCGGTTGTACAGAAGTATAAAACTCATCCTCTACCGCAAAGGCCGAAGCGTGGATTCCCGCATTAATCTTCAATGGACCAATCGAAAAATCATCTTCCGCGTAGAGGAAGAATTCATTACTGTAGCTGTTTTGCGATCCCAGTAGCGTATCCAGGCTAAAGTCTTCGCCATCCGAAAGCTCAAAGTTCAATGCTCCAGGACGGTAGGTATGGTTGGTCCATCCTGCACCGAAGCGTACGTAGTGGTTGGGGTTAGGAATGAAGTCAAAATCAATCTTGCCACCCACGTCTTCGATACCGGAAACATAGAGGGCGGAGAATTTTTCATCCGGGCCATCCTCATTAAAATTCTCACTTCCTGCGCCAATATCAATCTCGTACTTACTGTAGGTAAGGGTGGTATTGGCAAAGAGCTTAGGGCTAATCTGCCAGTTCCAGCGCAAGGCGGAAATTAGGTTCCCCCAATCAATTCCTCCTTCAAAAGCACCAAACTCGTCTTCGTAGCGGTTAGTGAACACGTCCGCGCCAGTATAGGCACTCAGGAATATCCGATGCTGGTCGTTGATCTTGTGCTGTAGCTTTGCATTTAGATCATAGAAGTACAGACCTACGTCAATACTTTCTTCCGGTGGTGTACTTGCCTTGATGATGGGTTTGAAGATCAGGTCAGCGTAGGTGCGGCGACCAGAAATCAGGAAACTGGTCTTGCCCTTTTGGATGGGCCCTTGCAGCGTCAACTTGGACGAAATCAAGCCAATAGAGCCTTCGCCGTGCCACTCTTGCATGTTTCCTTCCTTCATATTGATTTCTAAAACGCTAGAAAGGCGACCACCATAACGAGCGGGAAAGCCCCCTTTGGTAAGGGTTACATTCTTAATGGCATCGGCATTGAAGACCGAAAAGATACCCAGCAGGTGACTGACATTGTACACCGGCACCCCATCTAGTAATACCAGGTTTTGATCAGGGCTTCCGCCCCGAACGTAGAGGCCATTTTGCCCCTCGCCGCCCGATTGTACCCCGGGCAGTAGCTGCAAGGCTTTTAGTACATCCACCTCTCCCAGCAAAGCTGGGATTCGTTTGATCTGTTCTACCGGAACTTCCACCCGGCTCATCTGCGTTTGCTGCTCGATACGTTCACCCCGGTCAGCAGTCACCTCTACCGTAGCTAGTTCTACGTAAGGAGATAGGGTAACGTTAAGCGTACGATTTTCCGTAAGGAAAAAAGATTCAGTCTGGGTCTGATAGCCAATGTAGCTAAACGATAGTTCTACCGAATCCGTTGGGAGCGTCAGGCTAAAAAAGCCATAAGTATTAGTCACAGCCCCTGCTCCGGAGCGGACATCAAATACATTTGCGGCGATCAACTTTTCACCTGTGGATCCGTCTTCCAGATAGCCACTGATGGTGAATTGTTGAGCCCAAATACTGAACGGTAGGAGTAGCGCGATTAGTGAAGAGTAGTGCTTTTGCATAAACGAGAGTTAAACCATGCGGAATACTTATTAAACGATAATGTCAGGGCTTACCCTAATTGATCGTTTAGCGTACAGGTGATTGCTCCGCTGGTAAGTTGGTTTTGGGAATTTTCCCAGTTTTATCGACCTTGGACAAGTCCAGTCACTAATTTCATAGACGAAAGCTAAGGATTGGGCGTTTGCTTTAACACTAATTTTAACGCAATGATAACAAGCTTCTCCAGATTCTCTTTTCTCGCGCTGTTCTTCCTCGTTCTAAATTGGAGCTGCCAATCAGCTACTGCATCCAGCGATGGTTACCAAGATCTTACGACTAGTGAATTTGCTCAAAAGATGACGGAAGAAGGCGTCATCATCTTGGATGTTCGCACTCCTGGGGAAACTGCTGACGGCATTATAGAAGGTGCGCAAGAGTTAGATTTTCGAGCGGATGACTTCCGCGAACAACTGTCTAGTTTGGATAAAGAGGCTAAATATCTGGTTTATTGCAGAGGTGGCGGTCGCAGCGCCTCTGCGTGTAGCATGATGAAGGAAATGGGCTTTGAGGATGTCTCCAATCTGGTGGGCGGCTATCAGCGGTGGCAGGCAAAGCATTAGTGGAAATTAGAGGGTAGAAAGTAGAAGGTAGAAGGTAGAGGGTAGAGGGTAGAGGGTAGAGGGTAGAGGGATATTAAGCCTTCTGCCTTGTCTAGAAGTAATGACAATTGCTAGTCTTAGCCAACTAAGTTAATCGCAACAAAAGCAACAACATGAGTACTCCCTTTTCCGCCCTAGAGCGACAGCGCGATATATACTTGCAAGGCTTAAGTGGTCAGCAGCAGCCAGTACCAACGGACCCGGCTGCGCTAGAGATAGCAGCCAAAGCATGTATGAGTGATGAGGCATTCGCCTACGTAGCTGGCGGTGCCGGTGTGGAGCTTACCGTAAAACGCAACCGCAGCGCCTTTGGTAATTGGCATATTCAGCCACGCATGCTACGCGATGTAAGCCAGAGTGACACTAGCGTAACGCTACTCAATCGCAGCCTACCAGCGCCTATTCTACTTTCCCCAGTAGGAGTTTTGGACCTCTGTCATCGGGATGCTGATTTAGCCGTAGGGCGGGCCGCTGCGAACTTAGGCGTACCATTTATTTTCAGCAATCAGGCTAGTATACCAATGGAACAAGTCAGCCACGCCATGGGCACAGGACCACGTTGGTTTCAGCTGTACTGGAGTAAGTCATACGAGCTGGTTGCTAGTTTGGTACAACGTGCCGAAGCCAGTGGGTGCGAAGCTATTGTTGTAACCCTGGATACGACTATGCTAGGTTGGCGGCTTCGCGACCTGGACCAAGCTTACCTACCGTTTCTCAGGGGTAAAGGCATTGCTCAATACACCAGTGACCCCGTCTTCCAAGCCATGCTGGATAAACCAGAGGAAGAAGGCCTGGTTACCCCTAAACGCAGAATTACGGGCCAGACCTTAAAGGCAGTTTTCCAACTCATGCAGAATTATCCTGGGCCTTTTCTGCAAAACCTTCGTTCTGGTCGGCCATTGCGAGCCGTGCGACAGTTTATTAACCTCTATACCAAACCTTCCCTTAATTGGGATGATCTTCCTTTTTTGCGTGAACATACTTCACTACCCATCATCCTGAAAGGAATCCATCATCCAGACGACGCCCAACGTGCCATTGATGCGGGCGTAGATGGCCTAATCATCAGTAACCACGGTGGACGGCAGGTGGACGGAGCAGTCAGTACCATCGAAATGCTCCCCAGTATTAAAAAGGTAATTGGTGATCAAATGCCCCTGCTCCTTGATAGTGGTGTTAGAACGGGAGCCGACGTTTTCAAAGCATTAGCCTTGGGTGCAAATGCCGTCTGTATTGGCCGGCCTTATGCCTATGGTTTGGCCCTTGCCGGTGAAGCTGGTGTAGCTACCGTATTGCAAAACCTCTGGGCTGATTTCGAGTTGACCATGCGCCTCAGTGGCTGCGTAAAGGCAGAGGATATAAACGCGGATTGGCTTAGAGCGACCTAAGCAGACTAACTGCATTGTTACTTCTTCGCCCACTACTCGTTATGATTAGTGAAAATGTAGTGGAAACAAGACGTCCACTGAATCCTCACATTGCGCTCAACCTAGCTATGGAAACAGTTATCTCAAACCGCCGGTGGTTTCGTGTTTATCTCATTATCCGTTCCAGTGTATTACTCCTGGCAGTTCTTTGGCTGGTAGCCCAATTGGCGTGGTCTAGTGAGAGCTTTTATGTTCAATTACTGAAAGGTGTGGCCATTCCGTTACTTATGGTTGTTCTGCTATTTGATGCGGTGCAACAACCCGGATTATTTGAGGTTTTACAAAACCAAAACCAAATAGCCATCCGTTTATCCCAACCGGATACCCGCTATTTCATTTGGCATCGCGAAAGTTCTGTTCAAACCTTTGAGTTGCAGCCCGGAGACGAAATTGAGCTTTTTGGAGAATACCAAGCGCTACCCTGGAACCGTAAAGTGCAACTGGTGATTCGCCAGCAAGGTGAACAGTTCGTCTCCAATAAGATCGATGTAAGCTGGGCCCGGCAAAACGATCTCAAGCGGTTATTGGCCTTAACAAAGGAGACACAACGCTAATATTAGATCCATTCATCTTGCCACTCTAAATCCAACGGTTGGTAATTGATGTATTGAACCAAGCGCGGCTGCTGGGAGGTATTAGGACTGCTACCGTGCGGTAAATACTGGTTCCAAATAATCAAATCTCCTGCCTCAGCAGCTATGGGCCGACGTTCAAACTCGGACAATAAATTTAGGTCCCTTGGATTGGCACCAGCCGGCAGATCATCTAACCAACTATCAATATGGTTATGAAAGCCAGGAATCACCGTAAATGCTCCCTGGTTACTCGCCGTATCTGTTAGATAAACCAACCCTTGTGTGGCGAAAGGAATAGGGCGTTTCAAACTCATATCCCAGTGCAGATGAGGACCTTGAAAAGGATAAAATGAGGTTTCGGGTGGATTGAAACTGACCCGATCATTACTCACCAGCAAATCTGTGCGTTGCCACAACTGCTCAAAGGCTAGGCGAATGCGTTTCGACAAGCGGTTCTTCACCAATAATGGTGTATTGAATAATTGGATCATGATCCCCTGCCGTTTGGTCACGGCATTATACCAGGTATTCGCTTGCGTAGGATCGGCTTCCAACGTTTCGTAAATCAAAGCGGCGGTTGCAGCGCAGTCTTCCTTTGGGATGGCGTTTTTGAGAATGAGATAGCCATCTGTGTCCCATTGATCCAAGTGGGCTTGTGTCAACACCTGTTCTGAAGGTAAATACTCCACCACTCCTCCTTGCTCAACGATGGAATTGAAATGATCGATCATTGCCTGTGACACCTGTCCCTCTTGCAGTATCCAGTTTTCAAAGACTGCAAAAGAGGGAGACTGTGCTTTTAGATACCGTATCGTAGGCTCCAGGCCGATACCCAGCGTATTGAACACAGCATTGATGTATTTCCATTCTAGTATGCTGGCGGGTGCATTCTTATTACCCAGGCTTTGGTAATGCCGCCAGATTTCTTTGAGAAAGTAAATATTGATTCGCCCGCTAGGGGGTTCAAATATGGTTGTCGTGTCTTGCTCCGCCATGGATCAAGTTTAATTTGGGTGTGCTTATCGAATATGGTTTGGAAAAGATACGATCTTGTTTTGAATCATGGGTCAGAAGGAAATTAACATGATTCAGGACCTACCTGGACTATTTGGAACTAAACACAAAAGGAAGCGGTTTTTTCGTTAAACTTCAAAGTGTAAAATACACCCTGATGACCTCTCTTCACCAAATTCCGTTTTGGAAGCATATTCAGAACAGTGAAAACATTTTACTTGCCGGTGCAGGTGGTGGATTTGACATTTATTCTGGTATTCCTATCTACCAAAGTTTGTTAGCTGCTGGGAGACAGGTAGTCTTGGCAAACTACTCTTTTACCTGGCTAGCGGAGACCAGTGCCAAGGAAGTATTCCCCCATTGCTATGAGGTCCGTATGAGTGATGTGGACCGCTCGGGCAGAAACTACTTTCCCGAAAAGCATCTATGTGCTTTCTTTGGTACACTAGGGAAAAACCTTACGGTTTACGGCTTCCAGCGGCTTGGTGTCAGGCCTATTCTCAACGCCTACAAGCATATTATTAAGCAGCACAACATTGATACCATCATCCTGATCGACGGTGGTACCGATAGCCTTATGTTTGGCGACGAGGAAGGTCTGGGCACTCCAGTGGAAGACATTTGTTCGATGGCCGCTGCTTACCGTACAGGTGTGAAAAAGCAGTTCCTCTTGAGCATTGGTTTTGGTATAGACCACTACCACGGCGTATCACATTATCGCTTTTTAGAAAATTTAGCGGAGCTGATTAAAGATGGTGGTTACCTGGGCGCTATTCATCTGTTACCTGAAATGGAAGAGGCTAAGGTTTTCATAGACCTAGTTGCGTACGCCAACAAGCACATGCCGGCTCGCCCCAGCATAGTAGCCAACTCAATTGCCAGTGCCATTGATGGACGTTATGGTGATTATCACCGCACAACACGTACCCTCGGTAGCGAATTATGGATTAATCCGCTAATGCACATTTACTGGGCGTTTGATCTGCGAAAAGTGATCCAAAAAGTGAAGTACTATGAGTACATCAAGAACTCCCAAACTGTAGCAGAAATTAGTGCCGGCATTTTGACCTACCAGCGGCAACTAAAAGTAGTGCGAGAGAAACGGAGACTCCCAATTTAAACTTAATGATCTCCATACGTCTTCTCCCCCGCCCAAATGGCCACTGGCATATTATTCTCTACCCGCGGTAGTAAGCAGGTCGCAAAATCAGTAAAGGCACAGGGGGGATTGTAGGCCTTGTTGAAATCAATGATGGTCCGGCCATCTTCATCGGGGCGCGGGCAGTAAAGGTAACGCCCGCCTCCGTAGGTGGTCTCACCCGTTGTCTTATCGGCGAAGATGAGAAATAGATCATCCGGCCCACCATCTAAGGCAATAAGCTCTTGGAGTTGATCATCAATAGTAAAGCGGAGTTTACCTTCTACGGGTACATAATACTCCATATCCAGCACATTGCGCATCAGCACTGAATCTGCGCCATCAACAGCCTCCCACTCGCCGTAGACGCGGTAGCTAGGGTCAATAGCAAATTGCTCAATCGGGCGCAGCCTTATCCGCGCAGGTAGAAGGGTATCGCGTACACGTACGCCGTGGCGGCCTCCGCGCTCCAGAAGTTGCCAACGTTGACTACCGTAGGCCATGGCACAATCATCATCACTGCGGGTTTCAACGCCACTACCCGCTGTGATTTCACATTCTACCTCGCCCTTATCTAATGTATAGGTAGCTGCCAAAGCTGGTGCATCTGCGGTGAGTTTAATTCGAGCTTCTGCGGAAGTTCCACATTCGTTCACCCCTTCTTTGAGCCAGTATAGGCCGGTAAGACTTAACCAGCCGGTAGGGGCAGTCAAATTAGCAAGGCGACGACCCCTCCAGGCTTCAATATCGGCCTCATAAGTTGTGGGAACGGATGGGACTTGGGTTTTGCAAGACAAAACCGTGAATAAGCTCAGAAGACCTAAGCAGCAAAGGGTTCGCATATCCATAGTATTGAGAAAAGGTCCCCGTTATTCCTTCAGCAATAACGGGGGCCAAAAAGATTAGCAAGCGTCTACCTCTTCCGGACGGATGAGGCGGAAGGCAAAGTCGAGCAGCAGTTCTTCTACCTGGCTCAAATCTCCGTTGATGACTTGTACGTCTGTCAAGCGGGGTAAATGTTCGGCAAAATAGGTTTGGTCTTTTGCCATTTCCATCAACGTACTAGCCAGTGCACGTGGGTATGGGAATTGAGGATTAATTTCGGCGATGAAAGAACCGATCTTAGCAGCTAAGGACTTGTAAGTCGCAAAGAATCCTTCTTGGTTTTCTTTATCCACTTCCTTGCTGTGATACCCTTTCACACCTTCCACTACTACTACTTTATGAAGTACATCTTCATCCACAAACTCGATCGTCGCGTTACGCTTAGCAGTATTTACGATAGTAGCTACCGCAATCCGTAGCTTTTGGCAGGGGTCTTCAATATTATTGGTATTGAAATCGAGCTGGAATTTAGTCCACTCCCAGTACCAACAAAGGAGATAAACTAGCAAAAGGTGCTTATTCTCGAAGTAACGGTAGACCGAAGCCTCCGTAGATTCGATACGCTCTGCTAGCTTCTTAAAGTTAAATTGCTCGAAGCCGATCTCGTCGATCAACAGGATGCTATGGCGAATGATTTTACGCCCTAACTTGGTATCCTGCGGATCACGCAGATACAACTTCTCATTTAGTTGCATTTGAATCCGAATCGCCATTCCGTAGACTTTTTTGCCGAACTAAATTATAGCTCCTCTATTCACAAAGATAGTATTCCTTTGAACTATATAAAGTATTAATGGAATCCACTTGTTCAAGGAAGTCTAGATTTAGTCTACTTCTTCACTTATCCGGACATTATCACTCAATGGAGTCTCGATCATCTGGTGCAAAACACGATCCTACAATCACGAGACTCGCCTCAAGGCGATATGTACAAAGTGGCTATGATATATCTTCCTCCACTTTTTGCCGCAAGTACCACTCTATTAACAACAAATTGGGAATCCAACCCAACCAAGCCACTAAACGATAAGTATCCATCGGTGGAGGTGTCCAAAGAAAGACAATCAGCCACTTCCAAGCCCGTAGCGTAATAGCGGATAAAGTAAGGGCGAAGCTTCGCAGCATAAAAGATCGGTGAGCCACCAGATCACGCACCATGATTTTGCGCCAAGCCAGAAAGGTAAACGCCCACCACAATACCGCCAATACGCTAAATGCCAACTGCGAACTCCATCCACCATTGGCTTTGACTGCTAATAGAAATCCCGCCGGTCCAGACAAGCATAAGATGATGATCACGTACAGGCGTCCTACGAGGCGATGCACCGCAGGATATTTCTGTATTACGCGCGTACTAAACTGTGTGAAACCAGCTAACAAGACGAAAATACTGGTCAATACGTGCACATAGAACGCAACTTTCCACCAGCCCAAGGAAATCACCGAGCGCTTAATGCGCAAGAAGGCGACCTGATCATCAAAGGCCAGGTACGGCAAGCTGAGTAGCAACATGCGCCAACTAAAGTACAGCAGCAAGAGCAAGGCCAAAACCGACCAACCAGAACGAAATAAGCTTTTTGAATGCCGGGCCACAGTAGTGGTATTTCTTTACTTTTGTAGGGAGGCCGTAAAGTACGTGCCTCTGCACCAAAATAAGCGATAAATGTTACACAAAACCTTATTGACGCTCTTCTTGGCTATTCTACTTTGCGCCTGTGGAAATAATACTACGAGTACTGCGGCGGAAAATGAAGCAGCCGCTACTACAGAAGCAGAGCGTGCCTCTGAATCGAATACTCCCGCCAAGGAACGCCCAAGTAATTCCGCCTCCGCTCACTTCGCTAGTGATGTCCGTAGCATAGGCCCCGCAATGACGCCCGGCCAAAAGGATATGCTTAATCAACTGAGTCAACTGGGGCAGACCGCCACTGAGAACAAGCTACTTGGATATTATACCGGTGATTTTGGTCCAAATAGAATTACCCTCATCCTCACCGAGTTAATTGGCACAAACGCTGTAGCCACCCAATTTGGTGCCAAT
>JBCBWU010000248.1:0-9517 GCA_039816955.1 Bacteroidota bacterium | reverse complement strand
TGAAACGCTATGACCTAGAATCTCAGCGCACCTTAAGACTGACCGCCCTGCCTGATCCTTTGGCTTACCAATATTCTGGCTTTGCCATCCATCCGCAAAACGGAGCAGTTCTCTTCCCTGCGCAATTAGAGGTAGAGAACCACTTGCTACCCGTTCCGCTAGGAGACCAGCAGTAGACCTACTCGCCACGCAATTGCTCCGCCGGATTTACCCAGGCCGCCCGCAGGGCATGGTAACTGACCGTGAGCAAGGCTACTCCTAATCCGGCCAGTGCCGCTAAAGGGAATGTCCACCAGCGAATACTTGCCGTGTAGGCGTAATCTCTTAGCCAGTACTGGATACCCCACCAGGCTAGTGGTAAGCCAATTACGATAGCTACCACAATGAGCTTGAGGAAATTACCACTGAGCAACAACACTAGTCGAGCGGTACCGGCTCCCAAAATCTTGCGAATACTGATTTCCTTGGTCCGCAGTTGAGCAGCGTAGGCAGCTAAGCCCACCAGGCCCAAACAAGCTACCACGATGGTCAGAAGGGTAAAAAACAGTAGCATCTGACCAAATTGGCGGTCACGCGTGTATTGCTGGGCAAATTGTTCGTCCAGGAAGGTATACGAAAAAGCATTACCGGGAAACTGCGCATCGTACAAAGCCCGCAATTGCGGTATTGCTGCGCCCACCTGTGAGCTGCTCAAGCGCACAGAAATAGGATTGTTCGGATCGTACAAAGGTTGAAGTAGAACGGGATCTATAGGATTGTGCAGTGACAATTGATGAAAATCAGGTATCACCCCAACGATCGTCCAGTCTTTCCCGTACGTATTGACGACTTGCCCAATAGCCGCTTCATTGTTCTCAAAACCCAAAGTGCGAACACCAGCCTCGTTAATCAGTAAATTTTCAATTTGCGAGAAATCGTTGCTATGATCCTCCGGGCGGAGTGCTCGGCCCGCCAGAATTTCTAGCTGGTAGGTTTCTGTATAGTTATGGTCTACATTGATAAACCCAAAGGTGTGATTCCTATCATCTTCAGCAGAAGGCAGCGTGAGGCCGAAAATACGACCGATGCCATTTCCTGGAACACGACTCGAGGTACAAGCGACCTCCACTCCCTGCAAAGCGGCAAATTGGTCCTTCAAAATATCCATACGATTGATGAAGGTGTTGTCAAAATTAGAAAGGTCCGGACTCTGGATCACCATTACCTGATCAATATCAACTCCCAGATCTTTTTGCTGCATAAAGCGAATTTGGTGGTAAACCAAAAGCGTACCAGCGATCAGCGCTATGGAAGCCGTGAACTGAAAAATGATCAGGCCCTGCTGTAGGCTACGGCCACGGCCCTGGCTACTGAAATAGCCTTTTACTACACTGGCCATTTGCTGTGAGCTTAACACCCAGGATGGATACAAAGCAGAGAGCGACAATCCGAGTACTGCCAAACCTAAAGCGGTAAAACCAAGGGCAGGATGCTGCTGTAAAACCTCCATCAAACTAACCGTAGACATATCTACTTGTAGTTGCATTTCCACAAAGGGCCGGAGTACCGCTACTAGCCCAAGGGCGAGGCCCAAACTTACTCCGTTAGCCAATAGCGCTTCAATTAAAAACTGGCTCAGTAACTGCTGATTACTGGCACCAACAACTTTACGAAGTCCTACCTCCTGGGAACGCTCCAAGGCACGAGAAGCTGTTAAATTGGCATAGTTGATCCAGGCGATCAGCAGGATAAAGAAGGCAATAATTAGCAATGCCCAGATGGAATTACCATTGGCTTTGCGGGCCCAATCATACTCCAAATCAGTTGAGTACAAGTGAGCATCCAGGAGTGGTTGTAAATAGAAGGTCTCGTCGGCACCTGACACTTCGCTACCACGGAAGTAGCGATCTGAAAAGTCGGTAAGCTTAGCCGAAAATGCCGCGTGATCTACTCCCGGGGCAAGTTCTACATAGTGATAGAAGTCAGACCAAGTCCAGCTTTGATCTACGCCTTCTCCCCAGGATTCGATGAGTGTTTGGTAGGAAATAAGTACCTCAACATCTAAATGAGAATTCTCAGGAACATCCGCAATCACACCAGATATGGTGAAGGGAATGGAATCACCATCCACTTCAAGCAGCTCCCCTAAAATCTGGTTGTAATCATTTTCACGGACGTCAAACCAGTTATTCGCAAAGCTCTCAGTAATGACAATCTCGCGGCTCCGATTCAACAGGGTATCACTTGCTTGTGCTAAACGTGGGTGGTCAAAGATTTGCAAGAAGGCATCATCAACATAATAGACACCCGTAATTTGCTGCAAGGTCCCATCAACAGGTTTTATCCACTCTCCACCGCCACCAAAAAAGCGGGTAGCATTCACCACTTCTGGATAATCCCGCATGATCGTTGGGCCAACGGTTGGGTAAGTGATAGGTCCTTTCTGCACCATCTCGCCATTTTGGTACCGCTCATTGATAATACGGTAGATGCTATCGGCCTTACTAAAATGCCGATCGAAACTGAGTTCAAAACCGATATAGCGCAGCAGTAGCAAACACGCTGCCATACCCACAGCCAGGCCAAAGTAATGGATAAAGGTGTAGCCCGGGCGCTTGCGGGCATTTCTCAGTGCAATTTTGATGTATTGTAAAAGCATAAGTCGGGTGATTTCTGCTAGATAAGGTCCAACTGCTGTGCCAGAAAATTTAAGCCATTGGAAATCAAAACTTTGCGAATGCAGGCTCCGATTAAACACTGTTCACAAAAAGAGCAAAGGTGTTCATTATCGCACATTTTTTGTTCAGGCTCGAACAGATACCCTGCCTAGCAGATCAGGTTAATGATTTGTAAGCCAGCCCCTTAGCGCTTTTGGCATATCTATTGTCCAATAATAAGGGCAGACGGTCTATACAGGCCCGCAAAGAAAACCGGAAGACAGACTACAATATCTGGGCTTCTTATTTATCTTGGAAACTTAAACATCAGAAATGATACGACTCACCGACTTGGAAAAATCTGTGCGCAACGGCCTGCAAAAGGTTTGGTTACTCAATCAAATCAGCCTAAGTATAGAGGAAGGCGATTTTGTAACCATCATGGGGCCCAGTGGCGCTGGAAAAACGACCCTTCTCAATATTCTGGGTATGCTGGACGGAGCTAGCGGTGGCGAGTACCATTTCCTGGACGAACCTGTACACAAGTTGAATGAACGCAGCCGCAATGAGCTACATAAGCAATATATGGGCTTCGTCTTTCAAGCTTATCACTTAATTGATGACCTGACCGTCTACGAAAACATTGAAACGCCGCTCTTATACCGGAACGTAAAAACCAAGGAACGCAAGAGCATTGTAGCCGATATGCTAGACCGCTTCCAAATTGTAGGTAAAAAGGATCTCTTTCCAGAGCAACTATCTGGTGGGCAACAACAGTTAGTTGGTGTGGCTCGGGCGATCGTACACAAGCCACGCTTACTCCTCGCGGACGAGCCAACTGGGAACCTGCATACTCGCCAGGGGGAGCAAATAATGGACCTCTTTAAGGAACTGAATGATGAGGGCGTAACCATCATCCAGGTGACTCACAGTGAAAAGAACGCCCAGTACGGCAATCGCATCATTGAGCTGGTTGACGGTAATATCAAACAGGACGTACGTCTCTAGTATCAATTATCAAAGAATGCTATACCGCTTTAGGACTATAATGATTATCCGGGTACTGTTACTAACCCTTGGCCTTTTTGGCATGGTATACACCTGGGATAGCAATGGTCTTTTAGCGGTGCTATCGGCGATTTTGGCGCTAGGAATGATAGCCAGTATCTTCTATCTAGTAGATCAGACCAACCGCGATCTTGTAGGCTTCTTGACTTCCATCAAATACAATGACTTCACCGCTACCTCCTCCGCAGCTCACCGCGGGGAAACCTTTGGTGAATTGTATGATGCGTTTAACCTCATCAATCGAAAGTTTCAAGAAGTACGTGCCGATAAGGAAGCTAATCACCAGTTTCTACAAACGATAGTTGAACAAATCGAAGTAGGACTCCTCTGCTACAACGAAGCTGGGGAGGTAAGGCTAATGAATAAAGCTTTACAGCGGATGCTGCACAAATCCTTCCTCTTACATCTAGATGGCTTAGAGCAAGTGGACCAAAAGCTTTTGGAAGCTATTAAAGCCAGCCGGGAAGGCAAGCGCGATCTCGTTAAAATCACGGTTGAGAACCGCCTGCTCCAATTAGCCGTCCTCACCAGCGAACTCCGCTTGCAGGACGAACGACTCTTTCTGGTAAGTATCAAAAACATCCAAAATGAACTAGAGGAGCAGGAGCTAGTCGCTTGGCAGAAGCTCATCCGTATTCTTACGCACGAGATCATGAATTCGGTAGCACCTATTACCTCACTGAGTGGCACCATTGATGCTATGCTGGCTGACGAAGAGGTGCCTTCACCCAACACCCTAAAAGACATTAGGCAATCGGTCCAAGTTATCCAAAGGCGTGGAGAAGGTCTACTGGCTTTTACCGAAACGTACCGTAGCCTTACCCGTATTCCGCCACCCAAGTTCCGAGAAGTATCGGCCAATGAACTTATGGAACAGGTCATGACGCTCTTCCAGCCCAAGATAGATGAGTTAGGAATCAAGCTGCATCTGCACCGTTCTCCCGCCGATATAATCTTACAAGCCGATCCTCATCTGCTGGAACAAGTCGTCATCAACCTCACTAAAAACGCTATCGACGCCCTTACGGATCAAGCGGATGGTGTCATACATCTTCACGTCAATCGCAACAAGCAGGGGCAAATAATCCTACAAGTTGCCGACAACGGCCCTGGCATTCCTGCCGAGCAGTTGGAACAAATCTTCGTTCCCTTCTTCACCACTAAACCTACCGGTTCGGGTATTGGTCTGAGCCTCTCCCGTCAAATCATGCGTATGCACAAGGGTACAATCGAGGTACAGTCGGTAGAGGAGGAAGGGACTGTTGTGCAGTTATTGTTTTAAGGCTCGTTTACCCTCGCGGGGGAGTTCGCCTCCGGCTCACGGGGGGAGCTCACTAGCGTTCGCGGTTAGGGCTCGCGTTGCTCGCGGTAGAAGCTCGTTAGCACTCGCGGTTTTAGCTCACTAGCATTCGCGGTTAGAGCTCGCGTTGCTCGCGGAGGTTGCTCGCACCGCTCGCGGTTTTAGTTCGCCTCCGGCTCACGGGCTAAGATCACTTCGTTCGCAGGTCTGGCTTGCTTCGTTGGTAATGGTAGCAAATACTTCTTCTAAAGAACGCTTCTCAACGGTAGCGAAAAGTACTGAATGTTGGCAGCTATGGCTCTCTGACCACAAACCCTATTCTGAATTCTTATCTATTTCACGACAATCTATATCACTAACGCAAATAGTTCGTCCCTTGATGGACACCATAAACTGATATTGAATACAGTAAGCACACCCCAGTGAGCAACAGCGAACCCCACCGCGAACGAAGTGAGCTAAAACCGTGAGCGACAGCGAACCCCACCGCGAACGAAGTGAGCTAAAACCGTGAGCGACAGCGAACCCCACCGCGAATGAAGTGAGCTAAAACCGTGAGCGACAGTGAACCCCACCGCGAACGCTAGTGAGCTAAAACCGTGAGCGACAGCGAACCCCACCGCGAACGAAGTGAGCTAAAACCGTGAGCGACAGTGAACCCCACCGCGAACGAAGTAAGCTAAAACCGTGAGCGACAGCGAACATCACCGCGAGTGCTAACGAGCTCCCGCCGTGAGCAACGCGAACATCCCCCCTCAGGAAATTTGTACAAGTCGCCGGGAAAATCATCCTAACCCCTCCCCTATTTCAGGCTGCATCTTTGTACCAACAGAACGACAAAACGATAACCAACAACTTTTAATCAAAAAACCAAATAGATATTATGAGTGCTTTTCAAGTTCCAACCCGTGACCAAGTTTCTACTAACAACCAAGCGATTTTTGACCAACTAGAAAAAGGCTTGGGTTTTGTTCCTAACCTCTACGCCACCTTCGCTTATAGCGACACCGCCCTGGGCGACTACCTGACCCTACAAAACCGCAAAAGCAGCCTTAAAGCAAAAGAGCGTGAAGTAATCAACCTAGTAGTGAGCCAAGTAAATGACTGTGCTTACTGTTTGGCCGCTCACACCGCCTTAGGTAAGATGAACGGCTTCACCGATGAGCAGATCATTGAGTTGCGTACCGGCGCCGCTTCTTTTGACAGCAAGTTGAATGCCCTGGCCGCTTTCGTAAAAGATACTACCATCCAGCGTGGTAAGCCTTCGCCAGAGAGCGTTGAAAACTTGCTAGCTGCTGGCTACGACCGCGGCAACCTAGTTGATATCCTCGTCGTAATTGGCGACAAAATTATAAGCAACTTCTTGCACGGCGTGACCCAAATCCCTGTGGATTTCCCAGCCGCCGCCGAACTCGAAGCTGCAACGATATAGTGTGATCAGGAGTGTAAATGAGTCCTTCTCTAATTCCACAGAGAAGGATTCTTTTTTACCTCAGTTCGCAACCTCAAAAAACCAATACCAATGAAATACTTCTGCCTTACACTATTACTTGCCCTTACCCTGACTTCCTGTATCCAAGACGATATTGTATTCGATACAGTAGAACCAGAATTACGAATCACTCAATCAGTTGATACTATTGCCCTCGGGACCGACTATCAATTTGATGCCATCTTCCTGAATAATGTAGGTGTGGCCGAAGCCATTGATATCCTATGGGAAAGTACCGCACCCGATATCATCAGTATCGATACAGATGGTCTGGCAACTGCCCTGCAAGAAGGCTCGGCTACTATTACCGCCAGTTTTGATGATGGCACTACCCTAGTACAGGATGCCGTGGAAGTTCATACGGGCGCTGAGACGGTTAGCCTGCCCAGCGAACGCAGTGGAGTTATCCGCACCACTACTTTTTACCTCTTAGAAGGTGACTTCACTATCCGGGAAGAAGGAAATGATTTGTTGCTGGATATCGCAGAAAATTATCGAGCATCAACAGCATTACCAGGTTTATACATCTACTTAACCAACAATCCTAATACCATTGCCAATGCACTGGAAATTGGAGAAGTAGAAACCTTCAACGGTGCCCATACTTACACCATCCCCAATACCGGTCTGGATACCTACAACTATGTACTTTACTTCTGTAAACCCTTCAATGTAAAAGTAGGCGACGGACAAATTCAATAACCCCTTCACTCCTAATTCATCATGAAAAAGCAAGTTCTCCTCCTCGCACTTTTATTCAGTATTTCCTGGCAACTACAAGCTGGTGGCCCGTGGCCCCAGGCAGCCGGCAACGGTTTCTTTAAACTATCAGAATGGTGGATCATTTTTGATCAACACTTCACAGATGCCGGCAAAACAGACCCTAACGTAACAACCGGTATTTTCAATACTAGTTTTTATGGAGAATATGGGTTTACCGATCGCCTGACGGGAATTGTCAATGCGCCCTTATTCAGCCGCAACTACATGAACAATTTAGTATCCAGTACTACAGGTGATGTTATCCAACCAGGTGAGGGACTGAACAGCATTGGAGATATTGACATTAGTGTAAAGTATGGCCTAACCGCACCTGGGAATCGCTTCCCACTAGCTGTAACCTTGACCCTAGGCTTGCCTACCGGACAAACAGCCGGCGGCTCACAAGGTAATCTACAAACAGGTGATGGAGAGTTTAACCAAATGATCCAATTTGACGGTGGCACCAGCTTCCGACTAGGGCGAAGTACCAACAGCTACGTCAGTGGTTATGTAGGCTTCAATCACCGTACAGAAGGATTTTCTGAAGAGTTCCGCTACGGCTTAGAGTGGGGTATAGAATTAATGCCTAGCAAATTCTGGCTCATTGGCCGATTGAATACCGTAGAATCCCTTAAAAACGGAGATACAGCTGAGTCTACCAACAGTACCAGCATTTTTGCGAACAATACAGAGTTTAGCAGCGTTGCACTCGAAGCAAACTACTACCTGAGCAATCGTTGGGGCGTATCCGCTTCTGTAGCTGGTGCCTTCCGCGGTGAAATCATCGCAGCAGCACCGTCCTATTCCTTCGGTATCTTCTACGATCTCCGTAAGTAAAACTTGCAATACACATCCATTTCAAAGCAGGAAACCACAAATTACACCATGAGACTTATTAGTATTCTAACACTAATGGCCAGCTTAGTCATTCTACAAAGCTGTGCCCAAGAACAACCAACTTCAACAGAAGTAGCTACCGCTGATGTAGCTGCGGCCAACACCACACAAAACGAAAAGCCCGAACCAAGCTTTGCACAATTGATAGAAGACGCCCATGCCAAAAGCGATTTTCGCAAACATGAAGCAGTGCAGTTTGATTTGCAACTCTTCTTTGGCGGCAGTGAGCGATTGAACGGTACACTAACCCTCAGCACCGACTCACGCCAAGCCTTGATTGCCACTAAGGATGGTAAAAAGATTTACGTACAAGACGATAAGATTTTCCTCTCCCCGGAAACCGAGAATATGGCTAGTGCTCGCTTTGGAGCCTACACCTGGTCGTATTTCTTCTTGATGCCCTTCAAACTAAACGATGGCGGCACCGTCTGGACAGACTATCCGGATAAAAGCATGAACGGTGAAAACTATCTCACTCACAAACTCAGCTTTGAAGCAGGCACGGGCGATGCCCCAGACGATTGGTACGTGTTGTACGCAGATGAAGACAGTCAACTGCTGCAGGTAGCAGCCTATATTGTTACTGCAGGTTCAAGTCAGGAAGAAGCAGAGGAGGACCCGCACGCCATTGAGTACTTAAACTACCAGACTGTAGATGGTGTTCCTTTTGCCACCGAATGGAAATTTTGGGGCTGGCGCACTGAAGAGGGTTTGACCGATCAGCTGGGCAACGCCAATCTGAGTAATATTAAGTTACTAGATGAAACTGGAGATCTATTTACTCCTCCTGCAGACTTTGTGGAAGGGTAACACTCAGTACCGTATCTATCATAATGAAAGCCCTTTTTTGAAATAGTTTGGCTTCTAATGAGTAGCGATCCAGCCAAGAAATATGCGCCCTCGGTATCTACCGAGGGTGTTTTTAGTTTTTGAAGCTGGCTTGATCGGATTCATCATTTGGAGCATAAGAGAAAAGTAGATTATCTTAACCAAAGCGCTATTGTCCTTGCTGCGCGGCGATCATTTCTCCGCTCAACTTCCACAACCCAGCTTACAGGCTTTAGCAATACCAGACGAGCACGAGATGCCATATAGCAAAGCACGAGTAATTCGTATTTATCCAAACCCGGCCCAACATAGTTTGCAAATACAAAATCTGGCAAATACCGAAGTCGCCGGAACAATTGAATTGGTGGATCAATTGGGACGTACCGTTCTTTATAAAACCTACCACAATACGAATCAGATGGAACTGGACGTAAGCACTTTTGCTACGGGAATATATTTCCTAAAGGTCTCTGATGCAAACAGTACATCCACCATACGGAGAGTGTTGATCAGTAACTAACTAATAAAACAGTA
>JBCBWU010000247.1:0-9569 GCA_039816955.1 Bacteroidota bacterium | reverse complement strand
TATATACTCGCGTGAAGTCGTTTGGCGAGGCCCACCCCGCAGGAGCAGCGCAGCTAAACCACTTCGTAAGCGGTATATCTCCGTAGGCCTTTGACTTTATCGGCTCGCCCTTTAATTGCCATTCCCCATCCTGTTTACCATAGACCTGCACCATAGCATATTGTGGATCCTGACTACCAACCACCATTGTGTTACCGTCAGACCACAGATCGAGACTAAAGCCTATATGCTGTTTTATTCCTCTTTTGCTAGAGCAGACTTAGTCTGGTACGACCTCCTTTAGTATCCGCTCTGCTGCCTTACTCAATCTACCCGGCGTAGCGTGGTCGCTATGGTTGGTGATGATGGAAATACCCATATCATACTTGGGGAAGATGAAAAGCCAGTTTTGCATTCCGGTAGTGCCTCCGTGGTGGTGAAACGATTTGCCGTAGCGGTCAAGCCTTACGTTCCAAAAATAAGCTATGCTGTTACCTTTCGCAATGTCGAATAGTGCTTCTTGTGAAGTTTGAACTGTGGGGTCTTGTCCATGCAATTGGAACGCGATGTATTTCATCATATCCGCCAGGGTGGTTTTTACGCCATAGCCGGTCGACCATAAGTTGCTTTCAAAATGGGGTGAGGGAGTATCGTTATCCAACCAATAACCTTTGGCCAGCCGGGTCTCCTGCTGCGTATTTAACTGGATGCAAGTATTATCCATCTCATTCGCTTCCCAAATGGATCCCTTGAATAAGTCTTCAATGCTTTCCTGGTAGACGCTTTCCAAGATGTAACCCACTAGCTCTGCTCCGGCATTGGAATAGGCGTAGCGTTCACCCGGCCTGCTCGCTAATGCGACCTGGCCCAGGTCTTGAAAAAATATGGCTTTATCGTAGCCTTGCTCCAAGACTTGGTAGTTGATGGGCACCTCCCGATCTTTCTTGTCGTCAAACACCTCATTCATGGCTTCGGGTAAAAAAGTAGGAAGGCCGCTGGTATGAGTGAGCAGATGGCGGATTGTAATGGGGGTTCCATCGTAGGTCAGATTGTCATACGAACCTTCTAAGTAGCCCGTGATCTCATCCTCCAAGCTTATTTTTCCTTCGCGTACTGCGCGGGCGGCGAGGTAGCCGGTCATCGTTTTGGTCACGGAGGCGATCTCGTACATCGTGTCATCTGTAGGCCGGTTACCCTGACCTTCGTCCAACTCTCCGAAATGATGAGTAAATACTTCGCCACGACTGTAGACGCCAATGGATACGGAGGTAATGTCTTTACCCTTGATGAACCATTCTCCACTTTGCTGAATGGCTTCATCCATCTTACTGTTGTCCGCATCGACTTGTGCGAAACACAAGTGGGAAAGAAGGAATAAAAAGAGCGTTAGGGAGGGGGTGAAAGTTTTCATGCTAATGCAGTTTTGTACAAAAACCTAAACTTAGGTAGAGCTAGGCACGAAGTAGGCGTGCAAGCCACACTTTAATATTCATTTAAATAAATCCCCAACTGCTCTAACGCTTTCTTAAGAAATTTTGAATGACTAGCCCTGATTGTTGAGTGCGGTCAATTGGGCCAATATATTTTGGGCGGTACTTTCTATGCCGTCAGCTGGCCAGATGGGATTCTTAGTACCGTCTGCATTTTTGGCTCTGGCACCAAGATGAAAAAGCCGCATCAGAATAGTGAAGTAGGGAATTGCCGACAGCTGCAGATCACTCAGTGGACGCTTTTCGGTGTAGCCGGCCAGGAAACTTTCCTGAATGAGTGGATTAGCACGTTCATAGTGCATGAAACTTCCTAAATCGTAATGTAAATAGCCATTTCCGCAAAAGTCAAAGTCGAAAAAAGTCAGTTCCTGCATATTAGGTGCCAGGAAGCAATTTTCGTAGTGCGGGTCTCCGTGGCATACCCCTTGGGGAAGTGCTTTAAGGATGTCTGGACTAAGCTGGGTTAAAAGACCTTCTTCTATTTGAGCAAGTAATTGGAGTGATGAATGTGCAGTGCCTAACCTGCCAACCAGGCAGGACTTTGTAAAAGACAAAATGCCCGCTACATCATATGATTTGGATAGGTTATCCATTTGGGTACCCGCTGTCACATGGTGTACCAATGCCAGATGTTGCCCAAATAGTTGGGCATTTTCTTCATCCAAGGCGGGTAAAGCCTTGCCCGGAGCAAAATTAAAAACGACAGCGTATCTCGTACCTTCCGGAGCAGGTAATTGCTGGATGCGCTTGTTCTCCCGATCAGGGATAGGGGAAGCAACCAAAATTTTTGCTTCGGTGAGCAGGTCAATCAACTCCAGTTCTCCAAGAATATCTTCGTAGGGCTTCCAATCCTTTCGGTAGACCCGCAAGATGTACTTCTTGGCGGCGGTGGTAATTAGATACGTATCGTTTAAGCCCTGATGTAAAAACAGGACTACCGTACTTGGAGGTAAATCATACCTTTCGACCAAGAGATCTTTTAGCGCCTCAGGAGAAACTTGCGAATACTCAACCTTCATACTCAACTATTCACTGTTACTGTCACTTTCACCTTTCTACCGGAATGCCAACCACTTATCCCTGACTGATCCCCAGCGCGTAGCCATCATATCCACCAAATAGTTTTGGTAAGTACGCCAGGGGCGGCGAGCCCCTTGTTTAGGGAGTATTTCCTTAGCCCGCTTGATGTAACCGGAATCTAGATTGAGGAAGTCTTCTGCTGTGACCTCCCCTTCCTTGATGGGATTTACTACCGTAAAATTGTTTCGGTCCATATGGTGGAGCAATTTACAGAGGTAGTTGGCCGTAAGATCCACTTTGAGGGTCCAAGAGGCATTGGTGTAACCAAAGGCGTAGATTAGATTGGGCACGCCACTCACCATCATGCCTTTGTAGATCATAGCTTGGTTGAAGGGTACGGATTCTCCATTGAGGGTGAGGTCCGCTCCACCCAGTACTTGAATTTTGAGACCAGTTGCCAGTACTATGATATCTGCCTCAAGTTCTTCACCGGCAGTAGTAGTAATGCCGGTATCAGTGAAGTGCGATATGGTATCCGTCACTACCTGGGCTTTGCCGTCGCTGATGGATTGGAACAAATCTCCATCCGGCACCACGCACAAGCGTTGATCCCAAGGATTGTACTTGGGGTTGAAGTGTTTTTCTACCGGATAGCCTTCTGGTAGTTGCTTCGCCGCTTCTTTCATGATAACAGATTTCATGAAGTTGGGAAACAGCTTAGATAACCCAAAAGATACCATCTGTAAGGTGATGTTTTGCCAACGTGCTAGCCGATAAGCCCAGGAGATGGGCAGCACCTTCTTGAACCAAATGAAAAGCTGATTCCGGTTTGGTAAATTCATGATGTAAGTAGGCGAGCGTTGCAGCATGGTCACTTGAGCGGCCCCTTTCTCCGCCATAGCGGGTACCAGGGTTACTGCAGTGGCACCACTTCCTACTACCACCACTTTCTTGCCATCATAATCCAAATCCTGTGGCCAAAATTGTGGTTGTACGATCTGCCCTTTAAACTGCTCCTCGCCCTCAAAGCTGGGGCGGTAGGCTTCTTTATAATTGTAATAACCGGTGCAAATACTTAGGAAGTTACATTCCCATTCTTCGGTACCCGAAGGTGTATTCACACGTAACTCCCATGCTTGAGTAGCATCAGACCAATTTGCGCTTGTCATCTTGTGCTGGTAGCGGATGTATTGGTCCAGGTTATTCTCATTGATAGTGTCTTGCAGGTAGGCCAAAATATCCTGCCCCGCCGAGAGCGATTGTGGGTTCGTCCAAGGCCTAAACCGGTACCCAAACGTGAACATATCCGAATCTGACCGAATGCCTGGGTACTGAAACAAAGACCAGGTGCCGCCGATGGTCTCCCGTGCTTCCAATACGGCAAAGCGCTTATCTGGGCATTTTTCCTGCAGCCAATAGGCCATCCCAATCCCCGAGATCCCGGCTCCTACGATGATGACGTCAAATTTATTCTCTTGCATTTGTGGTGAGTTATGTACAGTTGGGCGTTAATGCTTATTCATTTAGTTTCTCGACTAGTCTTGGGGAGGCTCGTTATACTCGCGGGTGAAGTTCGCCTACGGCTCACGGTGGTGCTCGCAAAGCTCGCGGTTAGTGCTCACTAGCGTTCGCGGGGTAGTTCGCTCCGCTCACGGTTTATGTTCGCCTGCGGCTCACGGTTGGAGCTTCCTATCGGTCGCGGTAGAGTTCGTCATGCTCGCGGTTATGGCTCACTGCGCTCGCGGGTGCTTCACCTGATGCGAACTGGTTTATTTGCTATGCTAGTTCTAATGCCTTCAAGGTCGGACTTTTCCGCCAAAGCGAGATTTATCTGCGAACTATCTCCGTATAGATGCTTTAGCCGTGAGCCTCGCGAGCATAATCCGCGAACGTCCATGCCTGAACGTAGCCGTTTCGGCGAAGGCAAGGAGTGAGCTCCCACCGCGAGCTTGGCGAGCTATACCCGCGAACGCTAGTGAGCTTTCCCACGAGCGCAGCGAGTTCCAACCGCGAGCCCTGCGAGCACCCCCGTGAGCCGCAGGCGAACTCTCCCGCGAACACAGTGAGCTAACCCCGCGAACGCTAGTGAGCTTCTACCGCGAGCTTTGCGAGCACCACCACGAGCGCAGCGAGTTCCCCCGCGAACGCAGTGAGCTTCCCTCCCGCGAGCAACGCGAGCTAAAGCTCCTTAATAAATGCCCGATACCCATCCAGCGGCATCATCTTGCTTAGCTTATTCCAAATCACCCAATCCGCTACTCGTTTTGATAAGAGCTTATTGCCGAGCCAAACTTGAAGTGATTGGTTACCGTAGATGATTCGAGGGTCCTTCCTCATAATCCCTTTTATGATTTTTCGAGCCAGTTTTTCCGGGGGAGTGATTAGGATGGAAGAGTCAAACCCATCAAGGTCTTTATCGCTGATGGTGGAAGAGGCAATGTTGGTATCAATTCCACCTGGATGTACACAGTGGATACTGATCGGCGATTTGTGAAATTCAACGGAAAGGGCTTCCGTAAAGCCGCGTACCGCAAACTTGCTGGCAGCATAGTCACTATTGCTCGGAGGTCCAAAAAAGCCCATGACGCTCGAAATATTTACTACCGCGCCTTCATTGTTTTCCACCAGTTGGGGTAAGAATGCTCTAGTACCGTAGACCACCCCGAAGTAATTGATCTCCATTACCCTACGGTAAGTAGAGTTGGGGGTATGGTAAACTGGTTCTGCCGAGCCCGCGATACCCGCATTGTTAATGATCATGTGCGCGTTGCCAAAGCGTTGTTTTACTTCTTCGGCAAAGGCGTAGACCGCTGCCTCGTCCGAAACGTCGAAGGATTTTGAGAGTACGTCTTCAATGCCTTGCGCGTGGAGTAGAGATACCGTTTCTTCAAGACCTTCTTTCGACCAGTCGTTGAGCGCAAGTTGAGCACCGCGATTCGCAAATTCCATCGTCAGGGCTCGCCCAATACCTGAGCCGGCACCGGTAATGGTGATGACTTTGTCTTTGAAGTTTTTCATGTTTATATATTATAGTGCCTTTGCTCGAAAATAGGACAAAAGCTGCGCCTGGCCAAGCTTGCTTAGCAATACTAAGATCAACTTTTAGCTAAGTGCAATTTAGGAGGTAAATACTTGCTTTGAGCAGGAAGTTGGTGTTTAAAGCCATATTGAAGTCCAGAACAGTAAATGCTTTTCGGTAGAGTAATGTCAATGCATTAGCTCTTTGTCCTTGAAGTGTTTTCAAGGCTTCCAACTTTTCCCGTATTTTCACTGCGAACAGACCTAAGCATCGAAAACCATATTCACGATGGCGCAGAATAGTCTTGCCAAGCTTGTCAAACTCATTAAGCAATACCAGTTCATCTTATGGATGGGTGCAGTTGCCTTCGTATTGTGCCTGGGGACTTCCCTGTGGATTTACTATTTCCTTGAAGGGGATCCCAAAGAGACTTACTGGTTTGAAGTAGCAGAGTTTCTGAGTACGGCAGCAGAGACCATTTTGACAACGGTTTTGATCGGTGGTGGACTTGGTGGCATTGTGAACTTCATTTTTGAAGAACAGAAGAAAGAGGAGGAAGAGGTGAAAGAACGCCTCAAAAGCATGCAAGAGAGCCGGGAAAGGCGCAAGGCTTTTCGCTCAGACCTACGGCAACGGTTGCAAAGTGTGCATGATCAAGTAGAGCTAGCTCGGGTACTGATCAAATCGCATCGTTCGGGTAAGACTTACGGAGAGCAGATTCGCGAACATATCATGCCGGCGAATATTACCATTCAGGATATCAAGAACCGCCTGTCGGCCATAGCGGATGAAAGTCCCATCCCGCATTTACCAGAGTTACAGGTGAGCCTGACGTATATGTCGGCCTACTTGAGTGTATTGATCGAGGAATTCTCCCTACACTACCTGGATATTTCGATGGTGCAAAATTATCAGGACTCAGTGGCCAGTCGCCGGCGTGATGTCTTTACGGATATTATCAGTGAGCCTCAGGTGCCGGATGCGAATGACGCTCGCCTGCTCTTCCTAGAGAAAGCCGACCAACGTATGGATAAGCTGAATTTACCAGAGCGGCTAGTGGCCGTATGGGAAGCCATGGGGCGGTTGGATTATGTCTGGGATTTCCTCGCCGACCGACGGGACACCAAAGGTAAAGCGTCCCGTTACCAGCTGTTTTTTATCGATCACCACTACCACTGCTTCCGCCTCTTGCGTGATAAAGACAATGACCGCAACGAACGCCTCTGCCGGCGTGCCGGCTTTGATCATTATCTGAGCGAATTGGAGCGACTAAAAGAGAAGAAGAAAACGGATCAACCCATCACTAAAGAGGATAGTTTGACGCGGATTATTATGCAGGATGGCTTGGGCTTTGAGTTTGATAAAGAACGGTCCATAAATTAATTTGATAAAGGCTAAGAAACGGTTCTTTCCATGGAAAATACTTCTGAAGACAACCCTAATGCAATAGATCAAGCCTTCTTTATCACAAATGCGGGCTTGGTACTCCTGGCTCCCTTTCTAGGTCGGTATTTTTCCTTGTTGGAGATGACGACAGAAGATGGGGCGCTACTTCCTGAAGCAGCAGATCGTGCAGTGCATTTGTTACAGTACTTGGTAAGTGGCCGTTCTGAAACGACCGAAGATTTGTTAGTGCTGAATAAAGTCTTTTGTGGCTTGCCCGTTGAAACACCCGTGTCTGCCGGGATTGAATTGACCGAGCAAGAAATCGAAGTCTCTGAATTTCTTTTAAAGTCGGTGTTACAGAATTGGAGCATCATGAGCAACTCCTCTATTGATAACTTACGCGGAAGTTTTTTACTGCGGGCTGGCAAGCTGGTAGAAGAAGAGGACCGCTGGTTGCTGATGGTAGAATCAGCGGCCTACGATATTGCTTTAACCTCTTTACCTTGGACATTCTCAATGGTTATGCTGCCGTGGATGCAAAAGCGGGTAGAGGTAGAGTGGAATACGCAGATTACTTAGATCAATTAACCTTGGTATTTACCTCCCTTTATTCTCAATCGCATTCCGAATTTTTGAGGCACTCTCATAATCTTCTTTGGCAATTACCTGCTTCAGCAGCTGCTCCAATTCTGCTATGGAGTAATCCTCCAATTTTCCGCGTTTATTAGTGAAGGCCTTACTGGGCGATTCTAGAATGATCCCTTGTTGCTGCATGATCTGCTCCGTAGTGTAAATGGGGCAACCATAGCGTACGGCCATGGCAATGGCATCTGAAGAACGGGCATCTACTTTCAATTCGCTGCCATCGGTTTTTTTACCCATCATGGTAGCGTAGAAAATACCGGCTTTTAGATCCGATATAATAACCTCATTGATAATGACCCCAGATTGCTCCAGGGTATTCTTAAATAGGTCGTGCGTGAGGGGGCGGTTGGGCTGCATGCGCTCTAGAGAAATGGCAATCGCTTGCGCTTCAAAAGGACCAATGGTGATCGGCAGCCGCCGAAACCCCTTAGACTCTTCCAGGATGAGTGTATAATTCCCCTTGCTAGATTCGCTATTGGCTAGAGCAATAATATTTAACTCAAGCTTCTTCATGTAGTTTGATATCGCTTTGGATAAAGTGGCAGAGTTCTTCTACGCTTCCAAACGGAGCGACTACTTCATCCTGATAGGATAACTTAAATAACTCCTTTCCTTCAATTTCAATGGTGTAACCCTGCTTTAGGTAGACCATTTTTCCCTCGTTATGGTTCACTTCCAACCCAAAATGGTTTAGTGCAAAGAGTAGGAAGTCTTTAGGATCGTAATCTTCCATTGGGCTTTAAAACAGATTTTCTTTAAAAATATAGAGACCGTAGCCGATACAGAGCAAGGCGGATAGTAGGGTGAGCCCCATCTGCAATTGTTTGCTTTCGGTGATACGGCGAGAAAAAGGTAAGCTAAAAATACCCGCCGCTACTAACATCCCCACCGCGGAGCCTAAACCAAAAATCAGGAGGTAGATGATACTGCTCCAGGCACCTTGAATCTCGGTCATTACCAAGAGGATCATTGCGCCGCTTCCGGCCAAGCCATGAATGAGCCCTACCCCGTAGGCCAGGTGATGGTTCTTTTGCGTATCTATCAAGCTCTGGGGTTTGCTGTTCTGATAAGCTGGACGGACTTGCCACAAACGCACAATACCTAGTCCTAGCAGCATCAGACCAACTACGGCTTCGAAGTAACCAAAATAGCCATCCAGAAAAGTGGCTTTACCCACAATCAACACCAGCCCAATCAAGAGAATCGTAGAGGTGTGACCCAAACCCCAAAAAATACCATCCTTAGCGGCAAGGTGAAGCTTGTCGCGCCGAGTGACAATATTGCCAACTGCTACGAGGTGATCTGCCTCAAAAGCATGACCGAAACCGATAGCCGCTGCGAAAAGCATGGGAAAAGAGGACTCTAGCATGATTGCTTAGAAGTTAAGTTGGTTAATGACAATGCGGTGGTTACCGGTATCCGCGGCAACCATTGTTTGGCCTTCAATACAAACTTGAAAGGGCCAATAGAGGCTTTCCTCCGTACTCCAGATGGTGTTCTTGTTTTCACTTCCAGTAGTGAAGTCGTCTTGCCCTAGCACGTTATCGGCTGGAGTATCGTGTTCTTCGGGGAGCTGTTCGAACCACAAGATTCTGCTGCTGCCAGTATCGGCTACCCACAGGCCATTTTGGTAGAAACAAGTATCGTAGCACCAATTGAGGGTATTGGCCTTGGGGAACCAGCCAAATTGATTCTGCCCATTGCCCTCAAAGGATGCCTGACCAATGATTACATCTGCTTTTTGCTCAGTTGCCGTCTGCCAATCTTTCCAGATCAGTATCCGGTAGTACTGCGTGTCGGCAATGGCCATTTCACCGTTGGGACCAATCTTGACCGAATACGGCCAAATAGGATCTTCATGATCATAGTCGCGCTCGCTGAAGTTAGGTTTGCCGATTACTTTATCAGCGGCAGCAAAGTTTTCCGTGGGAATTTGCTCGTAGTAGAGCACCCGTCGGTTACCGGTATCTGCTATCCAGAGCTGTTTTCCATCGGAGTAAACACCGTAGGGCCAATTGAGGGACTGGGCT
>JBCBWU010000246.1:0-9659 GCA_039816955.1 Bacteroidota bacterium | reverse complement strand
AAAAGCTTGGCTGCGCACCAGGACATCAAGGACTACCTCTTTCACGAACACCTCAACAAGTGTATGGACAATTATGGAGTGATGTACCTTGCGGATTTGCTGCCAAGCTTTTGATCCGTTGGTATTTGGGATGAATTTTTTGGAGGGGGGAAGGTATATTTCGTGGAACGCCTGTACCTATTTATTCCCCGACAGTAAAAAACCGACAGCTAAACCAACAGCTAAATCGATAGCATAAAAGAATAAAACCCTTGCAATCAATTGATTTACAAGGGTTTATATGGTTTTGGTGATCCCACCAGGACTTGAACCATTTACCCTTATTTTCTCCTTATTTCTGCAAACGCCCGTAAAACCTACCATTTTACGGGCGTTTACCATTATATTTACCTTTGATTTTATAACAAAGTGGTAGGTAGCGGTAATCATCTGCCACCTGAGGTGCCACCTAGTTCTAGGCAATAAAACAACCACATGGCTCTATTTGTAAGTTTCAACCTGAAGAACAGAACCGACGATCCAGCCCTCGTATTCATGGTTTGCAATTATAGTGGCCGCCGGTTTCGCTACAGCACCGGCTTAAAAATACCCAGAAAATACTGGAATGCTAATAAAAACATGCAACGAGTTAAGCGGACGATGTCCTACAAGCACCGGCCCATCAACGACCGACTAGATAGGCTGGAGGAAATTGCCAACGAGCAGTTTTTGATCTTGCGGCAGAAAGGTATCCCAAGTACCAAACAGCTCAAAGAGGCCATCCTTAATGCCGATACGGGGAAGATAGAGGATGATAGGCCAACGTTGTTTGAATTCATTGCGCAGCTGATCGAGACGCGAAGTAAGAGCCCGGAATATGCTTATGGTACTTCGAAGGTGTACAATAACTGTTTTAACCATCTCAAAGGTTTCAGCAAGAAAAAACGCAGGCCCATACATTGGGGGGACATCTCGCTAGATTTTTTGGATAAGTGGACGGCCTACATGTACGATAAGAATTTGGCTCAGAACTACGTACAAAAGATGGTAAAGACCTTAAAGGTATTCCTAAATGAAGCTAGAGAACGGGGGCATACACAAAATGAGGCTCACACCTCTCGGAAATTTTCCGTACCAGGTACCGAGACGTATAAAGTCTACCTATTGCCGGAAGAAATTGAGCAGGTGTATCGATATGACTTTTCGGATAACCCGAGGCTGGAACGAATTCGAGACGCATTCATCGCAAATTATTACATAGGGTGCCGCTACTCAGACCTCCACAAAGTGGTCGCCAGCAGCATCTACGAAAAGGATGGCGAACTCCTGCTATCCTATACCGCCCAAAAGACGGACACTCAAGTCACCGCCCCCGTAGATCAGTACGTCATCAACGTCCTCGAAAAGTACGACGGCGCCCTGCCAAGACTCCCCACTGGCCAAAAGTACAATCAATACATCAAGGAGGTCATGCAGCTAGCAGGTATCAACAGCGATGTGTTGATTTACAAAAGTAGAGGCAAATCTAAAGTACCCGAGCGCTACCAAAAGTGGCAACTGGTCAGTAGCCATACCGCTCGTCACAGCTTTATTTCCAATGCGATTGCTGCGGGGTTACCAGAGAGCATCATCATGAAGATGACGGGTATCAAAAACTTGCAGACCCTGCAAAGGCACTACATCCGCCACAGCCTGGAGGAAAATGCGGTGTTGGCGGCAAAGAATCCTTTTTTCTCTGCAAACAGAAATAAGGAGGGGGGCCTCACCAAAGGAACTGACTGAGCCACTCCGCGGTGATAGTGCCGACGACCCGAACAGCGAGTCGGATTAGGTGCGGCTTTACCTTCTGAATAAATTGTCGTACCTTACCTTCTTTAGGATTCCTGTTTTCAGGTAGCTTTCCAGGCAACTGAGGCGTAGGCTCGCCCAGAGAAAAGGGGGATCTTTTCATTTTAAAATTTATTTTACTTTTTATAATGGCCTGCTCGTGTTACCGCACGAGTGGGCTTTTCTATTTTCTGCACCAAATAAAAGCAGTTTTTGTCACTTTTCAGCCAAGACGTTGAAATTAAATGAGTTCTAGGAGGCCAGTGGACAACATCTGCCCACCAACATTCACAACTCCACACACAAGCAAGGAGCGAAAATGCCTTACTGCGAGGGATAAAAATTACACAGACGCGAACACTACTAGAGTAGCATGATCACGTAATGCAATCGACGAATTTAACTTTGACTTTTATTCTCTAAACTAGGAAGAGAAAGGAGAGGCCCTGGGAAAAGCCTTTTTAAATGATTGAAACTGCTGAACACTCCTTTTCTTTTGAACTGTAGCAACACTAATATACTGACAAAGCACAATATGCGCAACCAAAAGTCAATTTTTTAAGTTGTCCAAGATCAAGCCCCATAGCGCCTCATAAGGAATGATCTCTACCTCGTTCATCCCTACTACCTGGATTGGGTTTTTGTGGAGTAGTGATAATTCTTTCTGTGTCCTAAATTCAACTGCTCGGCGCTTAAAATCATACTGAGGGATTTTCAATAGCATCTTTAGAAAAATCCTCGCGCGTGCATTGTAGTTAAGGTGTCGAGATATGTACTTTCCGATAGCTTCGGCTTTTTCGATAATATCTCCTTTGCCCTTTTTAAGGTTCAGCAAAATAAACAGGATAATGATGTTGATGTTATTGCCCTCTTTATCTGCTGAAAAGATTGGTATCTCATTAAAGAATTTACCAAGTCGCAATCTTCCAACTCCATCAATAACCTCACAGCTACTCAAGAACCTCATGTAGCCCTTTATGATTAGCCATTGCTCCTTCAGTGCTGCGTTGTCCGGCATTTTTTCAGCCGCAACGAAGAATGTCTCCTTTGCTGATTCAAAGTCTCCTGAGTGAGCATAAAGAATAAATTTATTTACCTGAAATACACTCCAGTTGTTGGTGCCTACCGGACAGGCGTTAATTGCATTTTCAATAGAACACAGCCCATCTGAGTACCTCCCTTTTACAATGTATGCCAAAGCCAAGTAGCTGTAAAATCCAGAGAAGTAAGCGAAGCCCTCTTCCTCTAGCCACGCTATCACATTGTTGCACAATTCAATGGCTTGGTCGTAGTCATGATTTATAAAGGCCCTGCTTATATGTAGGATGACTACTCTTACCCTGATCGGAATGGAATCAGAGTGTATATAGTTACGGTACTCCTCGCAAATATGATTGAGCCTCTCAATGATAGATTTAGAAGGACTCCTTTTTGAATTTATTTGAAAAGAAAGCTCGAGATAAATTGTATCGATCTCCTCCTCCAAAAAGTAAAGATCTTGATACTTTTTCCTTATGTCTCTAAAGATGTTGCCCCGGCGCGCGTCGTGGGCCATATTGTGGAAATATGACTGTAGAAAACCCGCTAACCTTAGTGCAATGGAGTTAAAGTGGTACTTCTGCGCTCTTTTCAGGTGCAGTCTTGCTAGATCAACCAACTCCCTCTTCGCCCCTTCCACTTTCAATCTATCAGCCCTATTTGCAACGTCACATGCTTGTAGATAGGCTTGCTTGTGCTTGGCCTGCATCACCAACTTTGGATTGGTTATTGTAACGACTCTTGTATCCATATCTAATTATTTATTCCCACCCCCTAGTGTAGTAAGTTGCTGTATAACAGTGTCTTGCGTCTTGGCTTGATTAATAACTCCCCCGATTTATACTGTTTGCTGGAAGCTATTTGTCCACCTTACCCCTAACCCCGTGGGCTAATTTTGATATACAAAATGATTCAGAAATGAAATACAAGAATATCAAAGTACTAACCGTACTGGATCAAAAGAATATTAAGGGTGGGCAAGGTTCAAATGATGAATCAGCTGATGTCATCATCATCGACGCCGACCAAATGTAGCAAAACCGGCCCCGCGCTAGAAGCGCGAGCACTAACAACGGGGCTCGGCTGCTTATAAACAAGTTACCTCTAAATTAAAAAGCCCGTGAAGATTTCTCGAAAATCTTTACGGGCCTTAGGCGTTTTAACATTTCTCAAAAGGTAACTTTCCGTCAAGTTTACCGGTCAATAAGTCCAACACTACAAACCACTTATAGGATTCTGCTTTTTCGAAAGTAGAATAAATGCCAGGGCCAATACTGTCACAGGTGTAGGGCGAGACAGCAGTAGTAGTAGTGTTGTCAATAATATTATCCTTATATTGTTATTCTTTCTTGAGTTGTATTATTTCAAGTTGGAGCGTGAATTAAACACATCAGAACATGCGCCCAGGATTTGACTACTTTCCTGAGCGATCCACATGCTTATAATCAAGTTGTAGGACCCTGATCCAGGCGAGATCAGGGCTTAGCTGCTATTTTCTCACTCAAACAACTTGGTAATTATGAACGCCCCTAAAAAGCATGAAAAGCTACGAAGCGACTTGTTAAAACAGGCCGAAGAGGCCAAAGCCCAGGGCAACCAGCTGCTGGTCATCAGAATCTACAATAAAATCATCGCGCTAGGATCAAAGCTACTCTCGTAGCGGCAGTTCTAGCTATTTCTTTTTCTGGCGTATTCCAATAAAATGTTTTAAATTAAGTCCATTTAAGCCAACATTTTATTGGGTATAAATAGGAGATAAACTAAAAACATACTAGAAATAAACTAGAAATACACCGGAAAATAGGAAGTGATGACCCAAGAGCAGTTTGCTAAATTACAGGCAAGAACGCCCACCCATACCAATTTTAAGGTCACCGATTTACACGATCTGTCTGATCGTACGCTTTTGCTCGCCACGGAGTGTAAGAGTAGCAACAAGGTAGTACGGCACTTGTACCTGGAGGCAGAGCGCTTTCACCAGCTGACGTACTTCCGAACGGTTGTCCGCAAGCCCTACTTCGTCAACCACTTTAAAGACGTCCGCAAGTTGGCGGCAAAGCAAATCGTACGAGAGAACCTGGTTCCTCAATGTTGCGACTTGGAGTTCTGCCATCTGCTCGCCGGCTTTGGCGTGAAGCTCCAGTTCCAGGCGTATGCGGTAATCTCTCCGCGGCAGTTCTACGCATTGCGGGTAGGCGAAACGAGCAAGGGAATCTACCTTTCTGAGAAGCCCTACTGGTTGTAAAGGGTGGGGTGGAGTCAGCTAGCCAGTTCCGTATCAAAGATCAGGTAGGTCCGCTTCAACACCATGAGGAAGATCATCATGAATTCGGCTAGCAGGAAAAAGGAGACAATGTTGATGGCCACCGACGCCCAGTTCGGGGTCGTCTTATCGGGCAGGAACCCGAGCAGCATAATGAAAATGGTGACAAACGAGAGGAATATGGAAAAGGAAATATTCGCAGTAATTTCCCTGATGATCTCTTTTCTCATGGTGTCGTCCTTATCGGCCTTTCTGGCAACGTCAATTAGGATGACAAGGGCATTGAAAAGGAGCCCTACGAAAATGGCGAGGCTGCCCACGATGGTCTCGATGGAATCGCCATTGACGTCAAAGCCAATCGATACGAATAGTATAGACAGTAGCATAGGGAGTATCAGGAACGCCACATAGTCGGCCGGGCCCGCCTTTCCGGTTTGGGCGTGTACGATCGTACCGAAGTGATCTCGTACAATCCTGATTACACTGATCTTAAAATTTTTATCAAGAAGCTCCCAATTCATGTTCTATAATATTTTTATAAAATTTCAGACAGTATCTAGTGATTGACCGCTTGGTCGGTAACTTCGTGACGGGGTCAATCTTAATGTCGTCCTTGCTGATGTAAAAAGACGGCGCCAGCTCAAAGCTTTTGTCCTGTCGGGCAGTTACCCTCTTACCCTCGTATTCGTACTCCACAGATAAGTGAGCATCTTTCATACCGATCTCCTCCAGGAGGGGCGTGGTGTAAGTGGTGATTCCACTTTTGATGATCGCACTTTGCAAGAACCCGTTGATCTTGTCCGAGAATGTTTCCAGTCCCTTTACCTGAATCGTCACTTCAACATCATTGTTGATAAATTCAAATCCCGTGAGCTGGCTGGCTCGATCACTTGCTACTCGATGCTGCCTGATGGTGATCTTGTTGACCTTGCTCTGCTTTTTCACGTGGTCCACATACTTTTTCGGCGTCAGCTTTCCTATGTTGAGCACTTGCTTTTTGGTGTGCTCGTTAAAGAAGCGCCTGAAAAGCTTGCAGAAAAGATCGGAGTAAATCTCGCTAGAAAAACCCTGTATCAGGATCAACCCTTCCTTGGATTTTGGTGGCGCCCAAATTAAGAAAAAATAGTCACGCGAGTCTACGTGATCGGGTTTAACGGGAAAGATTTCCTTTTCAGGATTATTCTTTTCGCGGATGGATTTTGAAAGCCCCGTCCTGCCCGCTTGAAAATAGCCGTAGAATATATTTTCTGCTGATTTTAATTTTACACTTTTAGGGGCAATGTAGAGTGCTCTGCCGGAGCCGAGAGTGCTCAAATATTCGCCGTTAAAAGCCTTTATAAATTTACGGAAAAAATCGTAAAAAGCCAAGGTTTCTTCCTCGTCATTGGTGACGGTATTAACGCTTCCAACGCTAAGTTTTTTGGCCACTCCTTTCTTTGGTGACCGCTCCTTGATGTTAAAAAGGGAGCAATTGATTTTCACTTCGTGAGCCATAAAATTGAAATCTTTCTCCTGCGGTGTTCATTAAATTCTACTTTTTCTTAGCCTCAATCAGTTTGTTTTGCAGTTCGATAATTTCCTCGAGTCGCTTTATCTCTTGCCGGAGTATCCCCTCATTCCGCTCACCCATGTTCCCCAGGCTCTTATTTTGAGCCTCCAGTGACTCAATCGTTTTCCGCATCGCTTCCTTGGCTTCCTCGTGCAGTCGGATTTTCTCTTCGTACTCGCGGCGGATGATCTCGATCTCATCCTTTATGCCGTCTAAATTATGGGGATCGGCTATATTCAGATACTCTGCTACATCAGGATACGCATTTAATAATGCACTCAGATCACCTAAGAGTCCTGAGGATCGGCCAATTCTGATATTCCTCAGCTTTTGTAGGGGTATGCCAGTCTTGTGATGAATCACGGTCAGCTTAACACCCTGGTTTTCAAATAAGTAGTTCAACACTTTTAAAAAATCATCCTTTGTAGACATTGATACCTTGTATTATGCTGACTAGCGAATCCACAGCCTTACTCGCTTTACTTTTACCCGCAAATCTGTAATATCAGGAATTACCTTTCTTAGCCTCAATCAGTTTGTTTTGCAGTTCAATTATCTCTTCAAGCCGCTTTATCTCTCGCCGAAGTATCCCCTCATTGCGCTCACCCATGTCCCCCAGGCTTTTGTTTTGCGCCTCCAGCGACTCAATTGTTTTCCGCATTGCCTCCTTGGCCTCCTCGTGCAGTCTGATTTTCTCCTCGTACTCGCGGCGGACGCTATCGATCTCATCCTGACCTAATACCTTAACGGGCCCTGTATCACCCGTCAAATGGGCTTTTAGGAAAGGAAATACATTGACCAATGCATTCAGGTCGTCTTCGCCCCCCGACGACCTGCCAATTCTAATATCTCGTAGCTTCTGCAACGGTATCCCAGATTTCTTTGAGATCACCGGGAGCTTAATCCCTTGATCTTCAAAAAGATAATCTAACGCGTTACGAAAATCTTCTTTTGCTGACATCTCAAAGGCGTAAATATTGCTCAAGGCTTCCTTGGATAGGAAAGAAATATTCCATTTAAAAGTGGATTTTAATTCAAATTAATGTATGTTTGCATTGTAAACATTTATTTCATTCGCTACAACAATAGTGAATAACGAGCAAAATCTGAAAATATGGCCGGTCAAAAAACCCCTTCACGGGTCATTTCTACACGACTCAACCCCGACGATTCGGCCAAGTTTGATGACCTTGTTCGGCTTCGCCGAGCGGAATCCGGTATCGAAGACATGCCGGAAGCGCGCATAGTCAAGGAAGCCATTCGCTTCTTGCACCGAACCAAGGTGGTTGGGGGTGACTCAGAAAATCCGATCAAGGCGACTGCTTGATATTAAATCCTGCGCGATAAAGATAAATAACAAACAAACCCACTACCCACAAAAGTGCGGGTGGTTACAACGAAACATAAAAATAAGCCAAAGCGGTTCAGTGGGAATTCAAAGTTAGCGAAACCGCCAGGCCAATGATTATTTGATTCTTTTTCATCCTTCTTATCATTTTTTTAGTTTTCATAGCTTCATACAGGAAGGGCGGGTTCCCACCCCGCCCTCTTTTAAAAATCTTTTGAGACCCCTTATAAGATTTCTTTTAAAACTCCTCTTGAACTGTGAATGGATGAGCAAAATACCTCAAAACCGATTTTTGCATTTTGCCTCGGACACAAGAGAGCGTTGATTTTTTAATATTTCAGAAAGCTGAGATTAATTTGAGATTAGCATTTGGGTTTATAAATGGTCAAGGATAGAGGAAAGTTGGAATTGGTTGATTGAATGGGTTTTTAAGGTTAGTCTTTAAAACTTGTTTTAAGACTTTCATTTATTCTGAATCATTTGATTGTTCTCCCCTCCCCAAGATCGGGAGGGGGGACTTTTAACCCAAGGATGTAGATTTAAAAAGTAGCTAGAGAGCAATAAGAAAGCGACTCCCCCAAATGGGGGGATGGCCACTGGCCACGGGTTCGACTCCCGGAGTTTGCGCAATTGCCCCGGTTTACCGGAGCAACGTAGGAAGACTAGACATACTAAGAAAACACACCTTCACCCGTTCCCCTCAAGGGTGAATCTTAAAGCAGTAAAAACAGACCAGGAGGCGACTGCCCGGGCGTATATCTACGCCTGACGGTATGCTAACCGATTAGGTGATGTATGCCACGGCATTAGGCAGCCGATCAAAGAAAAGTCTTTGATCGACATGGAAGAGTATTGCATTATTTATAACCCAGAGGGGTTGTAAGGTGGTTTTCCAACCAACATTTGATCAGCCCCGGGGCGCGGTGGCCTCGGGGTTATTTTAAAAATTAATCACTATGGAAGAGCAGTTCAGGCAAATTGTACGGGAAGAATTAAAAGGTGTACTCGCACCCCTTCTCAAGAAACTAAACGAGGTCCTACTAAACCAAGAGGGCCAGTCTAGCGATTCGGATTTGATCACGCGAAAAGAAGCGTGCGCATTAAAGAAAATATCCGATAAAACCCTGTACAACTGGACTGAGGCTGGTCTGCTCCGCCCACAGCGACTCGGAGGTCGGGTATACTACTCGAAAACCGAACTCAACAGCATTCAAAAATTCAGAACAAATAGATAAGTATCATGCCTGCAAAATCAAAAAGTAAATCAAAAAGTAAAATCAAAAAACTAACTGCTCTGACGCCAGAGCAAGTAGCTTTGATGGCTATCACTAGAAAAAAGTGGTTGGACCGAGTATTCAAGTACAAGCCCATTGACAAGGTCGCCGCTCGAGAGGGCGTGGAGTGGCTGTATGAGTTCTGCGGACTTAGAAAGCCAGAGGTTTTATTTGTTTCCAGCCCTCTAGGAGCTAAACTGGCAGCTAATTGGCTGAATCAGGTCGGGAATCAGGTCGGGAATCAGGTCGGGAATCAGGTCAGGGATCAGGTCTGGAATCAGGTCTGGAATCAGGTCGGGGATCAGGTCTGGAATCAGGTCGGGGATCAGGTCTGGAATCAGGTCGGGAATCAGGTCAGGAATCAGGTCGGGAATCAGGTCG
>JBCBWU010000245.1:0-9675 GCA_039816955.1 Bacteroidota bacterium | reverse complement strand
GGTTACACCCTGCGAACCTTCCTGGTAAGATTTGGTTACCGCCTCGACCTTATCAGCCACCATAAAAGCGGAGTAGAAACCTAAACCGAAATGGCCAATGATGCTGGCTTCATCCTTATACTTCTCCAGAAAATCCGATGCACTGGAAAAAGCCACCTGATTGAGGTACTTTTCTACCTCTTCCTCCGTCATACCGATACCACGGTCACGGATGGTCAGGGTCTTGTTGTCTTTATCGAGAATTACCTCAATGGTGAGGTCGCCGAGTTCTCCGGTGGGTTCACCTTTAGCGGCCAGGGTTTTAAGCTTGGTGGTAGCGTCCACCGCGTTGGAAATCAGTTCCCGCAGGAAGATCTCCTGATCAGAATAGAGGAATTGCTTAATGATCGGAAAAATGTTCTCCGTCTGTACGGCAATGTTACCTTTCTTCATATTTATTGGAATAGCGTTTTTACAAATGGAATCACAAGTATGCCTAGGGCAAAGGTTATGCCAGAGGGATTCGGGCTGTCAATTTGGCAAATTTGGCAGTAGCAGGTGTAAAATCGACAGCTCTGATAGAAACCACCTGGCGGATTCGTCTCGATGATGAGTAAATTAATTTGCTACTTTTAAGCTTCCATTCACAACCTAAAACCTGATTAAATGAAGGGTCCCTGTTTCTTTTTTGCTATGATATTTACGAGTCTCCTATTTGGCCAGATCACGGGCTCCGTTAATTACCCAGAAGAAGGCATATCGTTTACCATACCCCAACAGTGGATTGGAGAAGAGCTAGACGAAGTATTTGTGATGGCCTCCAACCAAGAAGCAGGTATCATCGCCATGTTATTCCATCCAGCAAAAACCAAGGATAAGCTCATCGAACAAATGCAACAGGGGCTTCATGACGAGTTGATCAACCTGTACCCAGTCGGTGGAATTTCAAGTACAGCTTTAAATAGGGTGGAAGGTATCTACCAAGGTACTCTGCAAGGACAGGCTGTAAAAGGTAAGTCCGTCGCATTGATTAACCCACACGGGCAAGGAATTGTCATTTTTTCACTGATTAATGATAACCTGTACGCTGCTAGAACCGATGAACTGGCGAATGAAGTGGCGGCTTCCGTTTCCTTTTCTCCATCCATTGCTACCAATTCCAATCTAGGTCTAAATCCAGACTTCAATGCTCAGCAAGTACGCCAATACTTAGCCAACAAGCACTTGAAGTACGTTGAAAACTACAATTCAGATACGCCCGGCGGAGGAGGCTATAGCATCAATAAAGAGATCAACCTATGTCCTAACGGTACTTTCACTTTTTATGGAAGTAGCTACCTTAACGTTAGCAGCCCCAATCATGACCCATATTTGAAAGCGGGTCAAGGTCATGGCACCTACGAGTTTATTGATGACCGTGGAGAGGTCTACTTGCAACTTAACTATACTGACGGACATTATGAGAGTCTGCAAGTAACCTACGAGGAAAGCCGTACCTTTCTGAATGGTGCCAGATATTATGTTCTTGATGAGGTAGAATGCTACTAGAGCTTTACCTCTTTTGGTAGTGCTAATCTAGAAAATTTTCAAAGAACTTGAGGAGTTGCTAAACATAGCATCTCTTAAATAGAATAGCCGTATACAGTTGTACATGTAGAACAGCATATTTTGCTGGGCAGGACCAATTTTGTAGTACTTAGGAGGAATAGTGAAGTCATACGTGCCCGGCGCAGGAGGAGTCTGCGTTTCACCTGAACCAGTTGATGGAACTTCAATAATTGGGAACTGATATTCAGGAGCACCACCAAAATAGGCATTGTATTCACTCAAAGAGTTTATCAGAATTGGCTGGTTCACCAGAGACTTAACTTGATTTTCAGCTTTTTCGGTATAACCAACGAAGGCGGGGATCGCGGTAGGAACTTGTGCGGCAGACGGTGGAAAAGCATTTTTTTCAACCGTATAAACCCCAGGTGTTTGGGGATTATTAGCGTTCATCATCAGAATTAGGCTTGCTCCAAAGCAAAGTGGAGGATACAGAATATGGAGTTTAGACTAAAAATACAGAAAAAAAGCAAACTCCTAAATTCCATCTTTGCATTCCATTAGGCCTGATCCACCAATTCCATCCACTCCATTTCCAGTTCTTCGATTTGGTCTTTCACTTCTCCAAGTTCTACCGAGAGTTCGGTAATACGTTCGGCGCTTAGCGTGGTATCGTTAAACATTTCGGTGATCTCCGTTTTCTTGGTTTCCAGCTTGCTGATCTTATTTTCCAGGCGCTTAATTTGTTTGCGTTGGTCTTGCGTTAGGCCTGGCTTGGCCTCTTCAGCTTCCGCTTTACGCTGTTGTTGCTCGGCACGTTCTTCGCGGCGTTGGGCACGTTCGCGTTCGCGTTGATCAAGGCGGTATTCCGTATAAGAACCCAGGAAATCTCTAATCTTACCTTCCCCTTCAAAGACGAAGAGGTGGTCAACGAGTTTGTCCAAGAAGAAACGATCGTGAGAAACGATGATGATACAGCCCGGAAAATCCATCAGGAAGTCCTCCAAAACATTGAGGGTCATGATGTCAAGGTCATTGGTAGGCTCATCAAGAATGAGAAAGTTGGGGTTCTGCATCAAGATCGTGAGCAGATAGAGGCGACGACGTTCACCCCCACTCAACTGACTCACATAAACCTGCTGCTGGGAACGTGGAAACATAAAGCGTTCCAGCAACTGAGGAGCAGTTAGTTTGGCCCCCTTCTCCAATGGGATGTATTCAGCAATATCGCGGATTACATCAATCACCCGTTGGTCCTCCTTCAGGTTTATACCATCTTGGGTGTAGTAACCAAAAACGGTATTCCCCCCTACCACGATTTTCCCGCTCGTTGGTCGTTCCTGTTGGGTGAGAAGATGTAGGAAGGTCGTTTTACCAACACCATTAGGCCCGGCAATACCTACGCGTTCTCCTTTGCGAAATTTGTAGTCGAAATCCTTAAGAATAACCTTATCCCCGTAGGACTTACCCACATTGTGGGCTTCTAAAATCTTCTTACCCAGGCGTTGCCCTTTGATATCAATCTGCAGCTCGGCGTCCCGCTTAAAACTGTGAACTTTATCCTTCAGTTCCAGCACACTGCTTACCCGAGCTTTTCCTTTAGTGCCCCGCGCCTTAGGTTGCCGGTTAAGCCACTCCAGCTCGCGCTTGAGCATTTTCTTATTCTTCTCATGCTCGTTACCAGCTATTTCGTAGCGAGTGGATTTCTTATCAAGATAGTCGCTATAATTCCCGCTATAGCGGAATAATTGCCCCTGGTCCAGCTCCACTATGTAGTCGCATACCCGCTCCAGAAAGTAGCGGTCGTGGGTTACCATCAGAATGGTTAGATTCGGTTGCTGAAGAAATTCCTCCAGCCATTCAATCATATCCAGATCCAGGTGGTTGGTAGGCTCATCCAGAATAATCAGATCCGGTTCGTCAATAATGAGTTTAGCCAGCGCCAGGCGCTTACGTTGACCACCGGAGAGGTGGCGCACCATCTGCTTTAGATCCTCAATGCGCAGCTTGCTGAGTACTTCCTTAATGCGGGATTCAAAGTCCCATGCTTGCAGCTCATCCATCTTACTGAGGGCCGCCTGCAGATCATCGGCCTTATCTGGCAACAGCAGTGCCCGCTCGTAACGCTCAATGGCCTTAAGCATGGGATTCTCTCCCTCAAACACCGCGTCGAGCACTGTCTGGTTTTCACCAAAATCAGGCTCCTGCACTAGATAGTGGATACGGGCATCCCGGTGTTGGTATACTTTGGCTCCTACACCTTCTGGCAAATCTACCCTTGCGGCAATCCGCAAGAGTGTGGACTTACCTGTGCCATTCTTAGCGACTAGTGCTACTTTATTGCCCTTGTTGACCGGCAAGTTGACCCGATCAAAAAGCACTTTTTCACCGTAAGATTTGGAAACGTTCTCGAGCTCCAGATAAATCATTCCACTAAGTGTTCGACAGCTGCTATGACTTCTTTCTTCCTCCTGATCGACCGCTCCGGCCTCTGCTATTACGACCACCACGGTTGCCACCGCCAGAACGGCGATAGCCGCCTCCACCTCTGCCTCCACGTGGAGGAGGTGTCCCTACTGGCACACCTTCTGGCAATGGTAGGCGACGCACTTTCATATCCATCAGATCTTCAATACGCCGAAAACGGTGACGATCACCGCGGCTAATAAAGGTGAGGGCTACTCCAGAAGCATCCGCTCTTGCCGTTCGCCCAATACGGTGCACATAATCCTCAGGATCTGGTGGCACATCATAATTGATGACCACATCAATTCCTTTGATATCAATACCTCGTGACAGAACGTCGGTAGCCACCACAATCGGTGTGCTCCCGCTGCGGAAGTTTTGCAAGGCCTCTTCGCGCGCACTTTGGTCCAAATCAGAAGAGATGGCTTCGGCGTTCATCCCGCCTTTTTGCAAAGCATTGGCTACTTCGCGTACCTTCTTCTTCGTACTTGCAAAAATGATCGTACGCTGCAGGCGTTTCTTGCCCGAAAGTAAATTAGTTACTAACTTCACCTTCCCTTCATCCTCCAGCTCGTATGCGGCTTGTAGGATATTTTCTGCTGGCTTAGATACAGCTACATTCACCTCCACCGGTGCTTCGCGGAAAAGCTCACGCGCAAACTTGCGAATTTTAGGGGGCATGGTAGCAGAAAAGAGCAAGGTCTGCCGCTCTTTGGGCAGATGGGAGGCAATCTTCAAGATATCGTGCACAAACCCCATGTCAAGCATGCGGTCCGCCTCATCCAAGATGAAGTGTCGCACCGTACTGAAATCTACGTACCCGAGATCCAAGTGGGCGATTAGACGCCCTGGCGTAGCTACCACAACTGGTGCACCCGTTTTCAAGGCTTTGCGTTCTTGTTCCATCGATTGGCCATCCCGACCACCGTAGATGGGAATGGAGCTCACTGGTGTAAAATAGGAAAAGCCTTCCAACTGGCGATCTACCTGTTGGATTAACTCACGAGTGGGACCAATGATAAGCGTATCTGTTCCTCCGTGTGGATCTGCTGTATAGCGATCCAGGATTGGCAAGAGAAAGGCGGCTGTTTTACCCGTACCCGTTTGCGCACAACCGAGTACGTCTTTGCCATCCATTATTGCCGGTATGGCTAGTTCTTGTATTGGGGTGGCTTCTTCGAAACCCATCGCACTAAGTCCCTCTAGTAACGTATCCGTGAAGCCGAATTCTGTAAATTTCAAGGTGTTGTAGTTTCTAATACCGCGCAAAGATACGCAGAATATAAAGAGCACCAGTGTAGATGCGGTATTCGGGTCAGGATAGCCTTTTTGAGTCGAATACACAGGGGATGCGTTACGCAAATAAACTCCCCAAGCTTTCCTTCTGCCCTACCGTTCACTAGAAAATAGTCCAGTGCTTTACCGGATAGCCTCATTTTTTTCTAAATTCGACGATCACAAAGCAAGTATGCAATGAGCGAGCAACTTCCCTGGTTACAACACTACCCTAAGGGTATTCCTGCCAATATCGATCCTGATGGCTTCCCGAATGTAGTTTCCATCATCGAAGATATCTTCGAAAAATACGCCGATGAGAAGGCATTCTCTTGCATGGATAAGGAACTGACCTACCGGCAAATTGATCAGATGTCGAAGCAGTTTGGTGCTTACCTACATTCTCGTGGGTTGCAGCCAGGTGACAAGATTGCTCTGATGATGCCCAACTTATTGCAGTATCCGATTGCCTTATACGGTGCCTTCCGTGCAGGACTTACAGTGGTTAACACCAACCCGCTGTATACACCACGTGAAATGAAGCACCAGTTTAATGACTCGGGTGCCAAGGCGGTAATCATCGCGGAGAACTTTGCGGCCAACCTGGCGGAGATCATTAAGGAAACGGAGATCAAAACAGTGATCACTACAAGCATTGGTGAGATGTTGGGTTTCCCCAAAAAATTGGTGGTCAACTTTGTGGTTCGGACACTCAAAGGAATGGTGCCCAAATACGATATTCCCAACACGGTAAACTTCACCGAGGCGCTGAACCAGGGTAAGAAGTTTGACCTACCGGAATTTGAGTCGCGCCCCGAGGATGTAGTAGCGCTCCAGTATACCGGCGGAACTACGGGTGTATCAAAAGGAGCTATGCTGACCAACCGCAACCTGGTGGCCAACATGATGCAAATCCGTGCCTGGATGATGCCACAGCTGAAAGAACGCGAGGAAATAGCCCTCTGCCCACTACCGCTGTATCACATTTTTGCTTTCACCGTAAACTGTATGGCATTATCAAGCATCGGATCACTTAATGTCCTCGTCACTAATGCGCGTGATTTGGGTTCGGTGATCGGAGCAATGAAAAGCTATCCAATTACTTTGATAACCGGAGTAAATACACTTTTCAATGCCCTGCTCAACCACAAAGATTTTAGTACGGTAGACTTTACCAGCCTTAAAATTACCGTTGGTGGTGCCATGGCCATTCAAAAAAGTGTAGCAGAACGCTGGCAGCAGGTAACAGGCTGCACTCTTTCTGAAGGGTACGGCATGACCGAAGCAAGCCCGGTGGTAACGACTAATCCATTGGATGGTACGGGCCGCATTGGCACCATTGGCTTACCTATTCCTTCTACCAATGTGCGTATTTGGGATGAAGAGCGGGAGGTGGTCTGTGCTAATGGCGAAGTAGGGGAGATTCAGGTACAAGGCCCACAAGTGATGAAGGGTTACTATGCTCGTCCGGACGAAACGGCCAAAACAATCCGCGATGGTTGGTTATGTACCGGCGACATGGGCGTCATGGACGATGAAGGTTTTGTGAAAATCGTAGACCGCAAGAAGGATATGATCCTGGTATCAGGCTTCAACGTATATCCTAACGAAGTGGAAGATGTAGTAGCCAGTCACGAAAAAGTATTGGAAGTAGCCGCTGTCGGTATCCCAAATGATAAGTCAGGCGAAGTAGTGAAGATCTTCGTAGTTAAAAAGGATAAGGGCCTAAAGGAGAAAGAATTGATAGCCTTCTGCCGGGAAAACCTAACGGGCTATAAAGTACCCAAAGCCGTGGAATTCAGGGATGAATTGCCCAAGACCAATGTGGGTAAGATTTTGCGGCGGGCGCTACGCGAAGAGAAATAGCCTCACCAGCAAAAAAACAGATCTCGGAGAACTTAGAGTTCTCTGAGATCTATGATTAAACGTATTAAAGTAGGATGATTTCTTTAGTCTTCGGGAAAGAACACCTGCGCGTCTTTACATTTTCCCTTCCAGGTATTCAACAGCTGCCTCCAGTACCGTATCCTCGTCTTGCAAAAAATCATCCACGGCTTGATCAACGGGAATATCTGGCTTTACGCCATAGCCTACAAATTCAGTACCGTCGTAGAAGACATCCCGCTTGGTGCAGATTTGCGCCCAGATGTTCTTGACCAAATTAACCCCGGTAGGATTTCCAGTACTTCCTGCCGTAAGCGAACCCATCATCGGACCAATATCAGCCTGTTGATAGTACGAACAGAAGTCTTCTGCTGCGGAGTAAGTCTGGCGGCCAATTAATAGAATAATTGGTTTTTGATAAGTAGCAATCTCTTCGTCTGGTTCCACAAGCTCCCCATCTTCTCCGTACCATTCCTGATCCAGGTTCCAGGAATCGTAAGCAGCATTGTACACGGGCGTCGACCAATTAGAAGTGTAAAAAGGCTTATGAGACAAGTGCTGCATGACGTAGACTGAGTTTCCGGAATTACCGCCAAGATTCTCTCGTAGGTCTACAATAAGGCCATTAGTCTGGTTCAGCATGGGATAGATACTATCAAAAACCTGCTGAAAGTCGTCGCCCCAGAATCGTGAAATAGTCAACAAACCAAGATTGCTTTCCAACATTTGGAACGACATGATTCCATTATCAGGAGGGTGATTTCTGATAAGGTCACGGGGCAATTCTTTTTCCATGATTGTTCCGTCGGCAGATTTTAGTTTTAGCTTGACGGGTTCATCTACCCAGCCTTCCAATAGCTGATATATGTAGGTCTGGACGAGTTCATCTTGTCTAGTACTGGAAAAAGTGTAGGGTGTCACCCGCTCTGCGGCATATTTGTGAACATCTTGGCCGTCAATCTCCAGAATCTCCATATTGGGGCGAATACCCATTTCCCAAATGGTATCATTGATCACCCTGGTGATGAAGACCTGCTCCCCCACAATATCCGTGTAAACGGCCGGTTTATTTCGTTTTTGCCGCAGGTAGTTTGGCATGTATACACGGGTATGGCCATCGTGTAATCCATGACAGAGCCGTTGCATCATTCGGATGTATTCGTAGTCCGTCTTTGTTTCCTGTACTTTAGAAATATGGTCGTAGTAGAGGCTATCCCAATTTAGATCGGGAACCTGATCAAAAAAGGCAAAGTTGATTTTTGCGCCGTGCCAAAACTGAGCTAAGCCGTAGAGCTTATCCTGGGTTGACAATCGGCTTTCTTCCTGACTTATAGCACATTGAAAAGCGAAACATACGCATAGCAGCGCAAGGGTGATTTTTCTCATTCATTAGTGGCTTTCACAATTTTAGGAAATTGCTTAAGCACCACCAAGTAAAAAACCGACACGGCTAGTTAAGGTCATCCGTGCCGACAGTCACCGTATTATCAATTAAGCTAAGCGAACCAAAAAACGCGCTGGGGGTGAGCCCCGTAAGCTGTAAAATATCCCGCCGAAAGTGACTGTAGTCAAAGTAGCCAAAGCGATACGCCAGTTGCTCCCAACATACCGCCGTAGGTGCCGATCGAATAGTAGATAATACTGCCCGGAAGCGTTGAATACGTAAGTATTGCTTGGGCGTAACCGCAAAATGTTTGCGAAAGAGTCGTTGCATACTCCGCTCTGACAAGCCTAACTGAGCAGCCAAAGCACCCGCTGAGAACTCTCCAAGATCGCAATCCAGTAAATATTGATAATCTTGTACATGCTGCTGTAACTGTCGAAGACGAAACAGCAGAAACTGCTCAACTCCCTGCCCGCGCACCTCTAAGTCTGGCAATTGAAAAACGTACTCAAAGAATGGTACCGCCTGCGGACCAAAGTGCGTTGGAAGAATATCCGCTCCAAATTGATAGCAACCTGCTACCTTTTGAAAGAATCGCTGATAACCAGCCATCGTAAAATCAATACAGATCTCGTCAAGGGATTCGTGCTCGCAGAAAACGTGAGGCTTAATGTACAAACCAGAAACGTAGGCATGAACTCCTGGCTGAGCGTGAGCACGGAGTCCGTTAGCATCCACTCGCATGCAACTCCCATGCTGTACGCCTAAACAATAATTGGTATTAGGGTAAGAAATGACGCGCGCTGATGGTGCATTTGGCAGCACCCGATTGAAGAGTATATACTGGACGTAAGGTTTAAGCGCTTCACTCTTGATATGATAAACAGTACTATGCAAATGGATGAGTGATTCTGTTTATCTAAGGACAATGCCCTGTGCTCGATAGTTGCAGAAAGTAAAGAAAGTGGACAACCAGGGGGGAGTTCTCGGAGAATTTCAAATTCTCCGAGAACTCTATCACACGGTGATTATTTCAAAACCACCATCTTCTTCGTAGCCGTATAATCATCAGTACTGATGGTGTAGCTCAGTACACCACTTGCACCTTGAATCTGGCTCTTCTGTAGATTGATCGTGTTGTA
>JBCBWU010000244.1:0-9738 GCA_039816955.1 Bacteroidota bacterium | reverse complement strand
TCCCTGTTTTTAAGGACGAGAGACCTGAAAGATTGATATTTGTCTATTATGTAGCGAGGTTTCAGTCAGGCTCAGCATAGTCATATAAAAAGAGCTTATTATCTTAGTCATAATTCGAGTTGTTATGTTTAAATAAGTATCAAAACCTTGATGTCATAGAAATTTGATGATGATTAGACCTTATGTACCAAAAGGAGTCAAATTCGCGCGTACGCACGAAGAGGCTAAGTTATAAGTGTCTTTTCTAAGCCTGACTCTAAGGTTATGCAAAGCAGCGGCAAGAGTAATGATCTGATCAGCTTTTTTAATGCTCAATTTTCTAATCTGTTCTTTGGCGGCTCGTAGTCTTTTAATTCCACTAATGGCATTTTCAATGACTACACGAATGGAACTAATCCAGGTATTCATATCTTTTTGAATTTGGGTCAGAGGTGTGTTTCGAAAAGCCTTAAACTGTTCTAATAGGTGCACACCTGTAGGTTGATATCCTTGGTAACCGGAGTCTTTGGAAAGCCATAACTGATCAAAACAAGGATAGTTTAAATGTGGGATTTCCTCACTAATCATAGCCGGATCATTGATTGCTCCTCTCCAGGTGTAGCCGACAAAATGAATAAACTGAAACTCATCACAGATCAAACTATTCTTAACGACGTGATATCTACGCTTACCCGAGTAATCATAGCGTTGAGCAGTGTAGTCTAAATTCCGCTGAATAGGACGTTCAGTAGCATCTAAGTGAAGACTCTCTACTTGGTCTTCTAGCTTGGCATTACGCTTCCTATTGCGAAATAAACGAATGAGTTCTTCGGTGTTACGAGCAGCTTGAAGCCCTAAATCCGATAGCGTTTGCAGTAAGATCGGAGTCAATATTTTTTGCCAGCGACTAACCTGACTCTGGTCCATTTCAAAGCTATGCGCAGCTAGTTCTTGAATCGGATTGATTTTGTACATGTACAGCATGAAAAACAACTTTGACTGATCCGTTTCCAATGTTCTGGTTGGTCGATTTAGTTGCTTCGGGCTAAGGGGTTTGTTTCTTCGCTTCTGGCGAAAGTTAAAATGCTTGTACCACTGACGCCAACGCGGAGCAAAGGCTATATAGAGCTCATCAAATTCAGACGGCAATAGACTTGTCAAAGAGAGAAATTGCTTCTCGTTAGAATATAGGTTTTCGAACTTCATCTCTTAACTTACAAATTCTCGCGCATACGTGCGCGGTCTGACTTTTCTGTGCATAAGGTCTATTCTGGTGTTTGTTTTTGTGTGGTAAGTGAAATTTCCCATATAAGCTGTTGGTTGTAGTGTGTTTTAGCATATTTGATAGCTCTTTTAGTAACAGTTTTGTGACAAAACATGAACCAGAAGCCACTAATATTGCGTTACTTTATTGCACATTTGGATTTACGAACACTATTCAGAAAGACTACTTGCTGTAAACATCACCTACAAACCCCATAAGAAACTATAGCATGCAAATGGTAATTGACAAAGCAGAGATAGGGTACACTTTGGCTAGCGCTAATGATGTAGACATCAAAATGAAAGATGATGAGCAAAAGCAAATAGATGCTTTCCTTGATGCTATTATCAAGCTGCGAGAATATCTTGACGAGCGCTCTGAAGCATTAGAAAAATTAGAAGAGAAATTGCAAAAGCTTTTCCGTGTTGATTACAATACGCTTACAGAAAAGGACTTTTTTGCGCTTCAAATGGTATATGAAGTATGTAAGAGAATTAACAGTAAGGCTAAGCGTCTTTACGCTAATTTGCGGCAAGTTCGTGAAGAAGGTATTTGTAAAAAAGCAATTAACCGTTACCGTAATGCCACTCGTACATTTGAAGAAATTGTGGTAGACATGCACCGAGTTTTCTTTGAGTTCCCTAATATGCCCGCTTTTCAGACGAGTGATGAGGAACTTAAAGCTATATTTGGATGATTTTCTATTGTACTGAACAATTTAAGCGTGAGTACGAGAAGTTGATAAAGAAAAAGTCCTATAGGCAAAACCTTCCCAAGGTCATTATCAAGGAAATGTTTAATAGCACCATCGAGCAACTCAATGCACGAGGGAGAAAGCTTAATTTGGGTACGCGGGAAGTTGATTTTCTTAAGATTCGTCTGGGAGGAAGCAGCGGTTATCGTTGCTACTATCTAATGGTGCTCAATGGAGATAAAGTGTATCTCGGGTTTATTCATCCAAAGTCTGGTACATACGGCGCCCCGAATATCACAGCTGCAGCTGAAGGAGATATATTCCAAGATATCCAGAATGCTGCAATCAATAAAGATTTCTATCTAGTTACCCCTGGTGAAAACGAACTCAATTTCTCACATCGATCAGATGAAGAAGAATGAGATATTGCACCAGTTTTATCTTTAAGACAATTCTCAGATTTCTTCGATTAATTTAAGGCTAGTTTTTGTACCCAAAGGTATACTTACACTGGTGTTGGTAGTGCAACTTATTGATAGTCAGATGTGTGGCTGTTTTCTAGTAGGTCTACAAAAAAGCGAAACTCACTCTTGACAGTCAACGTGTTATGAATTCAAATTATTCAGCGTTGACAAATGGGTTGACGTTTTGATGAGAATCTTCCCAAAAGTTGGCTAGGCCTTGTGCCTAGTCTTTCTTGTTTATAGCACTTCCAAGATACATATTTTACGGCTTTTTTGACTGAGTTTATGCGCAGAACGTTGTGTCAGTTCTGGCTTTACTTCTATTATTTGTGTCTAGTTTTTTTGAAAAAATTGGTTCTCTCAAGTGCATTATAAAAAAATCGTCTCTAAAATTACAGCGTGATTCCAAAGACATACTTCTCTTTCTTTATAAGTGTGCACCTGCAGTAGAACCGTATCCGGAACTAAAGTAATCAAGTCTAATCGTAGCTGTTTTTTCGTATTTTACTGTAATGGGAATAGATATCCCTAAGTAGCTTATTTTAATCCTAAGGATAATTACGGAGCAACTTGAAAATCCTCTTGCGGTATGAAACCGATTTCAACGCTATCCCTCTTATTGCTAGCTGGTATTTTCCAGTCCAGTTTTGCGCAAACTAATATTCACTGGTCCCCTGAATTTCGCGATGCCTTAGCATTTTCCGATGCGATTCAATTTGGTGATCATTTTTATGCTGCCCGTACAAACTATAACGGATTTGTCTATTCACGGAAAGCCACAACTACTTTTTCACGGTATGATCAGCATCTGAATTTCATTAACTCGCGTCAAGCAAGGCTTACCGTTGAGGGAGCAAAAGCTTCTTTTGATCAGTTTTTAGTGTTCCAAAATGATCTTCAACTTTTATTAAGAGTCGCTGGTAAAGTATCTGGTTCAGAAAACTTTGTTATCTGTCAAATAGATACGAGCTCTCTGCTTAGGAATAAAGCATCTACGACCATTTTTGATGATGGGGCCATCCGAGGTCACAGTAATTTTCAGCTAGCTCACGTAAAATCACCAGACCAAAGCATTTTTGATGCTAACTCCCCCGACACGATCACTTTGCAGTTCCATGACTTACCCAAAAACGATTATGGTAGTTATCTGGACGAAAGAGGAAGACCGCTAAGCAAAACTGTTAAAAAGAGGGATATTAACGAAAGTGCATTTACCAATCATGTACGGCTTGTATTGCGATGGGAACCCAATATCATAGTGATGATTAGTGAGAAAACTACATCCTCAATTGATCCGATGAATTTACGCGGTCGTAGCGGTAGAGAAACGGTTGGCTTGCAAGCTTCAAATATCCTTGGTGATATTGAAATCAGAGCGTTTACCTTATCTGGCGAAATACTTTGGAAACGTACCATCACGAATCAGCGAAACCTCTACAGCAGTTCTGCGGTCTATTATAACTCCTTCCTTCTATCTAATCATCTGGATGAACTTCGACTTTTCTTACAAAACACCTACTATCAGGATCAGCCCTCGGGTATATTGATGATAAAAATTACCAAAGAAGGTCGAGCGACCTTAAAAGGGATAGCCACTGAAGCAGATGACAAACTTCAGTTTTTGCCGTTTGGTTCACATCAAATTTTGGAAAACGAGTATTTTATCACTTCCAAGAAAAGAGGGAAGTATCGCTACGGTATTCTTAGGGTGAATTGATTTTCTATTCGCTCCCATGATAGATGCAATTATAAAACCCCTGACGGATTTGCCGCCAAGAGTTTTCTATGCGGTCAATAGAATTCAGTATAGTAAATCCGCAAGTGCTCCGTACCTGCGCCCATTAAATGTTAGCCGCCAAGTCTTTCATTCCCTCAGCCTGCGTCTAGTAGGTAGCTAAAGGGCTTTCTTATAAAAACCTGATCTTCTTCAATGCCTGAATGAGATCGTCAAAATTATCTTAGAAGTGCTCCAATTGAGCGACATTGGCAAATGGGAGCCAGATACAACAGGCTTATTTTCAATCCCTAAGGCCTCGCATAAATGCTTTTGCATGTTTTTCATGCTGCGGTAAATACTGGATAGGGTTCCATCTCTTCTGCGTAGTAACGCTACAACTAGGTTGGTCAAGACCAAGCTTAGATCGTGACGCTTGCCTCTGTTGTCTCTTAAATCTAGGGCCTCGCTCTTTTGCAAGTCCTTGTAAAAAGTTGTTTCTTATCTCATGCGTGAGTAGTGAAGTTGGATAATTTAGTTCGTCGTAAAACCAAATTTAAAACTTCTGCTAGCTCACGCTCTTTTTTATAAGAAAGCCCTTCTAGATCTAAATCAACAGCGTTCACGTAGTGGGAAAATTCGTAGTAAACCAATAATGCGATAGTTGAATCTACCCGAGTTTTTAAAGGCCGTCATCCAATGATTTGGTAGGTTTTTTGCATAAATTCCAATGAAAGTTTGGTTGCTTAAAGGTTTAACCATACCTTTGATTTTGTCAACAAGCAGATTACGTGTTTGCTAGAACAGCACCAATTTTTATGAAAAAGCCATCAATTACGGATATTGCTAAGCGAGCTGGAGTGTCTATTGCCTCGGTCTCCTATGTCTTGAACGGGCGCGAGAAAGAGAAGCGTGTGGGAGAGGATGCGGCCAATCGTATCCGGCAGGCGGCAGCTGAATTGAACTATCGACCCAGCCATATTGCACGTAGCCTAAGGCAGGGTAGTACCATGACGATAGGCCTAGTGGTGCCGGATATTTCAAACTCCTATTTCGGCGATATGGCTAAGGCCATCGAGGAAGAAGCATTTCGCCGTGGGTATACCGTCATTTTTGGAAGCTCCGACGAAAATCCAGAAAAATCGGAGCGTCTGGTGCAGACCTTGCTAGACCGACAAGTGGACGGTATCATTCTAGCGCCCGTTGAGGAAGAAGAAACCCACATCACGGACCTAAACGAGCGCTTGCCACTGGTACTCATTGATCGTTTCATCAAAAAAGCAGGGATCAATTACGTAGCGCTGGACAACCACCAAGCTGCCTATCAAGCCGTTGAACACTTGGCAAAAAGAGGAGACGAGCGCATCGCATTCGTAGGCTACCTCACCGAGATGAACCATATCACGGAACGCTATCGTGGTTATAAAGAGGCGATGGCAGCGTTCAATGCCGGGTTCTCACTGACGGGCCAAGTACGCTACTCCCGCCTTGACGAGGATATAGAAACGGTGCTGGATGGTTTCTACGCTGATCCAGATGGTCTCGACGCTATCGTTTTTGCGACCAATACCTTGACGGTAGCCGGACTCTACTACTTTCAGCGCAAGCAAATACGTATACCCGAAGAGCTGGCCGTTATCGGCTTTGACGGTAATGTGGCCTTTGATTTTTTCTACTCACCGCTGACTTACATCAAGCAACCAATACAAGCGATCGGTAAACGAGCCGTGGAAATTCTGCTGCAGCAAATCGATGGTAAGAATCAGCAACAACATCAGTTGCATTTGCTTCCGGAGTTGATCGAACGCTCCTCTACCTAAATTTTTTGACAAACTGCTTAAACCTTTAAACAACTATTTCTACATGCCTGCAGATAGATTAATTGGAGCCTTACCTAGCATAGGAATTCGCCCGGTCATTGACGGTCGCGAAGAAGGCATTCGCGAATCCTTGGAAAGCCAGACCCTTGACATGGCTAAAGCGGTAGCTAGCTTCCTAAGCCAATATTTGCGCTTTGCCAGTGGAGAGGACGTAAAGTGCGTGGTGCCTGATTTTACGATCGGTGGTGTGGCAGACGCTGCGCGTTGTGCAGAACTGTTTCGGGAGCAAAATGTAGGCGTCTCCCTAACGGTAACTCCCTGTTGGTGCTACGGTACCGAAGTAATGGACAGTGACCCAACGCTTCCCAAAGCCATTTGGGGCTTCAATGGCACCGAACGCCCTGGCGCCGTTTATCTAGCCGCAGCTATGGCGGGCTATAACCAACGTGGCTTACCCACTTTTTCCATATACGGACGCGATGTACAAGATGTTGGTGATACCACTATCCCAGAGGATGTACGCCCAAAGCTTTTGACTTTTGCTAAAGCTGGTTTAGCGGTATCCCTAATGAAAGGGAAATCCTACTTGTCCATTGGTTACGCTTCCATGGGTATTGTTGGATCTATGGTTGATGCCGACTTTTTGCACGACTACCTCGGGATGCGTACTGAGTTTGTAGATATGTCTGAAGTGACCCGTCGCTTGGAGCAGGATATTTTTGATACCGAAGAGTTCGACCGCGCCAAAGCCTGGGTAGCCGAGCACTGCATAGAAGGAGAGGACCGCAATAAAAAGCCCTCCTCCCGCGAGCGCAAGGATACTGAATGGGACATGGTAGTAAAGATGACCCTCATCATGCGAGACTTGATGATTGGCAACGACAAACTGGCGGCTAAAGGTTACGGAGAAGAGGCGCGTGGCCGGAATGCAATCGCTGGAGGCTTCCAAGGTCAAAGGCAGTGGACGGATCACTATCCTAACGGGGACTTCAGCGAAGCTATGCTTACTTCCTCTTTTGACTGGAACGGCATTCGTCAACCTTACATGTTTGCTACGGAAAATGACTGCCTGAATGCGATATCCATGTTGTTCGGGCATTTGATGAGTAATAAAGCCCAGATTTTTGCCGACGTACGCACATTTTGGAGCCCGGAAGCAGTGAAACGCGTAACGGGATATCAACTAGAAGATACCGCCAAAAACGGTTTCATTCACCTGATCAATTCTGGCCCCGCTACATTGGATGCTACGGCACAACAGCGGGATGCCGCCGGCCAACCGGTTATGAAGGAATGGTGGAATATTACAGAGGAAGATGTAAAAGCCTGCCTGTATAATACCCGGTGGTGCCCTGCTAACCTGGAGTACTTCCGTGGTGGCGGTTACTCTTCACAATTCCGGACGGCGGCTGAAATGCCAGTCACTATGTGCCGAATTAACTTAGTCAAACACCTCGGACCGGTGATGCAGTTGGTGGAAGGCTGGACCGTAGAGCTTCCTGATGAAGTACATCGAACACTGGATGAAAGGACTGATCCTACCTGGCCAACCACATGGTTCGTTCCCAGACTAGATATAGCTAAGCCGGCTTTTCGTGATGTGTATTCCGTGATGGCCAACTGGGGAGCCAACCACGGAGCTATTTCCCCAGGTCATATTGGCGCTGAGCTGATTGCCTTGTGCGCCATGCTGCGGATACCCGTCAATATGCACAATGTGGATGCGGCCGAGGTGTTTCGTCCGCACGCTTGGAGTGCCTTTGGCACCGATCCCGAAGGAGCTGATTTTCGTGCCTGTGCCGCCTACGGCCCACGCTATACCTAGCCAAAATTTTTTGATCATGCAATACCTCATTTTACGTCTAACTAGACAAATTATGGCGCTGTCTCTATTACTAAATCTGGCCGCTTGTAACAATAGTGGTGATACAGCCGCGAATAATGGCCAGGAGGCCGCTGCATTCAAGGAGTTCTCGGAGGGTAGCTATGGTTACGATTTAGCCTTCATGCAACAGCAGGGTATTGCGTGCCATGAACTGGTAGCGCCGGATTCTTCTGCACGCGTAATGATTATTCCGGCCTGGCAGGGACGGGTAATGACTAGCTCGGCTAGTGGTCTGTTGGGGGCTAGTTACGGGTGGATCAATTATGATTTGATTACCGCTGATTCCCTTAACAACCAATTTAACCCTTTTGGTGGAGAGGAACGTTTCTGGCTAGGCCCGGAAGGAGGCCCATTCTCCGTCTATTTTGCAGAAGGTGAAACGCAAGTGTTTGAAAACTGGAAGGTGCCATCAGCATTAGATACCGAAGCCTTCGAGATTGTAGCAGCTAATTCAGCTACGATTAGGCTGACTAAGCAAATGGAACTGCCCAATGCTAAAGGTAATAAACTTGCAGTCGGCGTTGATCGACAGATAAGCTTACTCGATCAGGAAGAAATTAAAACCCAATTAGGCATTACTGATCTACCCATCCAACAAAGTGTAGCCTACACAAGCGAGAATACGATCCGCAATATAGGTCAAGCGGCTTGGAATGAGGAATATGGTTTCGTGTCTATTTGGCTATTATGCATGTTTAACCCTTCCGAAGCAGGTGTTGTATTCATACCCACTAAGAGTGGCGATGAAGCACAGTTAGGGCCCAGGGTAAAAGATGATTACTTCGGCAAAGTGCCGGCAGATCGCCTTTTTGTGCGTGATGGTACGGTCTTCTTTCGCGTAGACGGCAAACAACGTGGTAAGATTGGTATTCCACCTAGACGAGCAACACCTTATGCTGGTAGTTACGACCCACAGACTAAGACACTGACAATAGTCACGTATAATCAACCAGCAGGAAGCCCTCCTTACGTCAACTCTGCCTGGGGAGAGCAAGATAACCCATTAGAGGGTGACGTGGTGAATTCTTACAATGATGGCCCGGTAGCGGACGGCTCTATCATGGGGCCATTCTACGAAATTGAGAGCTCATCTCCTGCAGCTTTACTGGCTCCAGGGGAAGGGTTAACACACCGCCAAACGGTCTTTCATTTCAAAGGGGAGCCCGCGGCATTGAATCAGATAATAGAACCTATTTTTCAGCTAAATATCGCAGTTATCGAGCAGGCTTTCGACCTGAAGTAGACCTGCCTGATTACGTACTCACTAAACTAAAGTCTAATGAAAAATCATGTAATAAACCTAGTCAGGCTATTGGGCCTGCTGGTACTACTACTTGGCTCTGTGGCCCTGCTGGCGCAGAAAACGGTGTCCGGAAGTATTATCTCTGAAGAGGGAGAACCCATGATTGGAGTCAGTATTTTGATCACCGGAACTAACATTGGTACCGTAACTGACCTGTAGGGCAATTTTTCCCTTTCCGTTCCCAATGATGAAGCTATCCTAAATGTCTCCTACACAGGTTATACCCCCCAAGAAGTGCTCGTAGGAAGTCAGACCAGCCTTAAGATTGTCATGGAGCAGAATGCAGAGTTGCTGGACGAAGTGGTGGTGATTGGATACGGTACTGTCCGCAAAAGCGATCTGACCGGTTCGGTAGCCAAGATTTCTTCTGATGATTTCAATCAGGGGGACATTGTTTCTGCCGATCAAGCCCTACAGGGGAGGATAGCAGGGGTGAATATCAGCCAAGCTAGTGCCGAGCCCGGTGGCGGAATAAATATTCGGATTCGAGGCGCCAATTCCATTACGGCCGGCAGTGATCCCTTATATGTGATTGACGGCTTCCCCATCGACAACGGCAACGGGCTTTCGGGTGGTGGCGCGGCGGGCATACCTAGCAACGGCGTCCCTCGTAAC
>JBCBWU010000243.1:0-9781 GCA_039816955.1 Bacteroidota bacterium | reverse complement strand
GATACTTTGTTGGGGGTGAAATGCTTGATGCTCATTTGATGTATAATATCATTTTTGACCAAATTGGACGCTGAAGGCATCGTGGAGGGTAGGATAATACCGTCGTAGTCTTTATAATCTTGGTAGTATACCGCACCGCTGACGAACTTGAATTTGTCTCTCACGGTATAATCAACTTTAACCACCATTTTACTCTCCGTATCTAACCAAACGATATACTGGTCAATGTCTTTTTGAGGCGCTACGGTATTCCAGGAGGCGATGACCCCCTCACACACTATGCCATTAATGGTCTGGTTGCCAACATAGTCGACGACAGTGGCTTCTTGAATGCGATTTGGAAGTTCAATGAAATACTGATAAGTAGGAATCCAAAATTTCATTTGCTTATCTTTTTTCTTCACCATTTCTTCATTCTCCGCCTTGTAGTAGGTTTCCCACGATTGAATTCCCCATACCTTCCCCTTTTCTTTACCACTAATAATTTCCAGTTGGCCATCGAATGTCTTGGGGATGTAGTTTATCGAGAATTGCATTTCCTGCTCCTTGAAAGCATGCATTTGTTTTCCAAAAAATCCATAGAACTCATCTTCAAAGATGACATTGTAGGTGTCTATACTATCCCACCGGTGTACTTGGTGTGCCGTAGCCATTTCTCGGAGCAATGACCTTGCTTTTTGGGTATTGTTTGGATAACTGTAGCCTTCATCTTGTAAATCTGAAATCTTAAGGACATTAAAACATCCAAAGGCCAATATGGGAAGGAGGAGCATTGAAAAAAACCTGATTGCTATTTTCATAAAACAGTTGATTACTTTTGTAAAGTAAGTTACTTTTATAAATCAAAGCTAGAGCAAATCAATAATTATGTCAATAAGTTTCCAGGCATTAACTAAGTAACCAAGGAGAAACCATGGCTGATAATCAACACGTTGCAACTCAAAAAAAGCTGAAAAAACTTTTGGGGCACCTAGATCCGTCGAGTCCACCAGGAGGTTGCCCGATAAGGGACCTGTTGGCTGCCGTCACCGATAAATGGAGTATCCTCATTATTTTGTGGCTGGGTAATTATGGAAAACTAAGATTTAATGAGTTAAAAAAGGTAGTGCAAAACATCTCTTCAAAGGTGCTGACGGAACGACTGAAAAGAATGGAAAGAGATGGCTACATCACCCGTACCGTTTACCCACAAGTTCCGGTAAAAGTAGAATATCAGCTTTCTGAATTTGGAATTCAATATTTGGACCAGCTCCTAAACCTAATTATCTGGATAGATAAATCAGCTCCCGAAATAATCAAAAGGAGAATTAAATTTGAGGAGTGGAAGCCCGCCGAGAACAAAGACTAGGTGGTGTCTTATCAATGCCTTTGGAGGAAGGTGGCCTAGGTTTTGGTGTTCGCCGAGCCTCCTTTCGAGCGGAATGACCCTAGGTGAGGTAATACTCCCAAAACGCTCGTACTACGCAGATGCGATCCACGTTACCTCATGCAAAAAAAGTCACGTATGGAAAGATTAAAGCTCGAAATTGAGCAGTACATACCAGGAGGAGTAGAGGTCGAATGGGAAGCGTTTTCTTCACAACTTTCCGTCCGTACCGCTTCCAAAAGGGAGCTCATATTTAGGCAGACTGACATCTGTGATAGCGTCATTTATATCTTGGAGGGGATAGCAGCGTCTGAATACAACGAAGAAGACAAGTTTATCATTTCAAGGTTCTTTCAATCTGGTAATCTATGTTCCAATATGATAAGTGCAGTCTCAAAGACTTTTGCATCCGATAATGTCATCGCAATCACAAACGTGAAATACGTAGCCATGCCATTTGATTATTTTATGGACTTGTACCTCCACTCCGATAGGCTAGGAGTCTTCCTTCGAAAAAAAATATTAGAACACCTCATTGAAGCCAAGAACATCATCAGTATCAAAACCGCCTCCGTCACAGAGGTACAATACTCTTTTCTGGAAGAAAATTATCCAGAGATCATAGCAAAAACGCCTTCTAAATACATAGCAGCTTTTATCGGGATTACTCCCGAAGCATTGAGTAGATTTTTAAAACAACGCATCAAATCTTGACCCACATCAATCTTTCCCCCTGCTCTGGCGCTTAACTTTGCGTAAAAGTTAAAATGATGCAAAAATTAGTGATGCCCCAGGAGCGAAAATTTGAATGGGAATTAAAACCTATTTCTTCAATACATTGGGGTCAGGTGAAAAATAAATCTGGGCAACTATGCGTAGTGCTAGCGCATTCTCTACTTCGTGGCGTAACATCCGAAATGATAGCTTGGTGGTTTAAAAATTTTGCCAACCTAAAAGTTACCTTAGATGATGTAGCGGGATATGAGGGCAAAAAAGTGCCTGCCTACCTTTTGTGGCATCCCTCTGACCACGTGAATGCCCAGCTTAAGGGGAATTTGGGTGAAAACAACATCGCCAAAGCCGGTGCGAAAATTCATATCCAGGAAACCATGCAATACCATAAATATGGTTTTAAGTATCCCGTAAATCAGGAGCTGGAAATATTTTACTGTGAAAACGATGGTTGGGGAATGGGTAAGAGGATTCCGCTGATCGGAACATTGATCTTTCTCCGAATATCTTACCAGGATGTATACGAAGGGGGGAAAATAATAGGGGTGCATTATCACTACGAGGTTGTGGCCGGAACGAATAAACAGCACTTCGTAGCAAAGGCAATCAACAACCGAATAGTGGGAGGGTATACCGCAGCGTTTTGGGAAGCATGGATTACCCACAATACCATTGAGGTTGGAGTTTTTGAAAACTTTTTACCCGCTCTCTTTAATCAACGCAATGATCTGGATAACTTGCATTACGCCAAAAGCATGAATCCCATCAACCAGGACCTGGCGGCACAAGACCAAAAAGGCTTCAACAAAAATCTTTTTGAAGAAAGGCTAAGAGGGTATGAACAAAGCGATAATGCCTTTGATTATCAAAATGGAATTGGGAAAAGCATCTTGGGATAAGCCACTAGCCACGGTAGGGTATGTACCCACGTGGTACGGTAGTGTGAAGATGTATTTAGCAGTATAATTCAAACCAATACCCTTACAAGTACACTACCTAAGGATTTGGCTGCGAAGACCGGTTTGGGAAATAGTAATATTGCTTATGAATAAGACGATAACTTGTAAACAATGTGCTTCATCTTTTCAAGCTACTGATGAGCAACAGGCATTCATATTGGCATCTAGAAGAAAAGGCATGCGGTTCATTATGCTAAGGTGTGCAAACTGCGCTCATTACACTGATTTTGACCCATTCGAGGGAGGGGCAGATGGGGTGGGGGAGAGCATCAGTTGGAGGACACCCGTTTCAAAAATAAATGGCTATGTTTCCCTAGTTGAAGATGGCGCGAACCGTTTTTACGGATGTGGAGAATCGGGATTTATATGGAGGACAAGGGAAAAGTTTTACCAATCCATTGAGGCAATAATTGAGCGGTATCCCCATCGAAAGTATTGCTATCAAAAAGTAGGTGGCGATTGGTTTCCAGCGGAGAGAGAGCCTTCTAACATGGATGACCTTATTGACACCGAGGAGGAGAATGACTATGATGAATTTGAAATAGGATAAATCAGGCATTACAAAGTGCTCCCCACTCATGATGTAAGGGTAAGACCACAGTGCCTGCGCTAACCGTTCGCCCTAACTTTATCCTTAGGGGAGAGCAGAAATTCCCACTCAGATTTGATGGAGTAACGACGGGTAAGTATCTTACGTAGCCGTGGGGCACCCCCCAACGTACCAATGGCATGCACAAGTAAGCGCGTATGAATTACACCGAGTTTAGGCCTTCCAGCGAATTCAAGGAGATTGTCAAAAACTACTGGCGATTTGAAGTCACCAACGAGGACAATAATGGCTCCCCCCTTCAACACGAAGTGCTGCCCCACAGTGAAGTCTCCATCGTTTTTATTCAACAACCCTACTTCCAAGGCATCAGGCTCTTGGGCCCGCACGTCAAGAAATTCGCAAAGGAAATCCATCCCGATTCTACCTACTTCGGAATACGCTTACTACCCTGGATCAGTTTTCCCCCCGAAGTCATGGACAAACACCAAATTATAAACCTGACCGCAGCCTGCCCATTGGTTGTGACGGAACATTTTCAATCGATCAATTTTGATCAATCACTAGCCCCTGAAGCATTCATCTCACGATTGGAACCTTGCTTGAAAAGCCTCTTCACTACCATTACAATCGGGCAGAACGACTTGGTCAAGTACATCTGTCTGGAACTGACCCGTGGGAAATCCGTAGGAGCCGTTGTGGACGACCTACCCTTGTCGACACGAGTCATACAAAAGAAATTTAAGCAAGTCGTCGGCATGAGTATGAGAAAGTACCACAATGTCAGCCGGCAAAGAAGGCTGTGGACCGATTTTGTGAAAAGCAATACGAGTAGAGCACTGCTGCTGCATGAGTACGGATTTTTTGATCAGGCGCACTTCATCAACGATTTCAAAAAGCACATGAATCGCTCCCACGTTTCCTTCGAGCGGCGGCTAAAAGAAATAAACATTTCCCTTACTTAATTTTGACGCATTCTTACAATCCCCGTCGGTGGCGTCGTCCTATTTTTGTCGTATAAACAATTACAAAGACAATCATATGGGTAATCTTCTTAAACTATTGTTGATCGCAATGGCTTTGCTAAATTTTCCGTCCGCCGCCGCTGCCCAAACACCAACGGATTCAATCGGTCAATTGAATTTCATGCTGGGCGAGTGGCAGGGGAAGGGTTGGATACTGGGCAGGGATAAACAAAAACGGTTCTTTTTCCAGTCTGAGACCATCCAGAGTAAGGTAAACAACCGGGCATTGATGATCGATGGGCTGGGGTACCGCATCGATAGTGTCGGCACCGTAACGGATGAGGTCATCCACGAAGCATTTGGGGTCATTTCTTACAACACCGAGCGAGCAGCCATCACGATGCTTGCCTTTTCCAAGCTACGGGGCCGGATGGAAGCTGATTTCACAATTCTGGAGGGGAAAAAAGTACACTGGTCCTTCGAAGAGGCAAATGGCGCCGTGATCAGATTCACCGATGACTTTTCGGTACCCGACCAATGGAAGGAAGTGGGGGAGGTTTCTGTAAATGGGAAAGATTGGTATCCGTTTTTTGAGATGGTCTTGTATCGGAAGAAGACCTGATTGGCGGTACTTTTGGCACTGCCAAGAACTTCATCGGTAACGTGTAAAACCATTGCCCCACCCTGCTTCACCTTCCGCGCCGGACACCTCCGAAGTGCGCTTAAACCAGCAACAAGCGATTGTATGACCATGAAAAATAGCATCCTAAGCATTCTAATCGGGGCATTACTGCTTTTTATGTGGAATGCCATCTCGTGGATGGTGCTACCTTTCCACGCAAACACCTTGAACAACATCCCCGAAACGTCAATGGATCGTCAAGTCCTGCAGGAAAGCTTGCCCAAAGACGGTGTTTACCACTACCCAGGATTTCCTAAAGACGATTCCGCAAAAAGCAGGGAAATGCTCGCGAGCAAACTTGCGGAAGGTCCAAGAATTACCCTGATGGTCTTCAAAAAGGGGGGCACGTCCTTATTTGAGGTAAAGACTTTCGTAGGAAACTTTGGGTTGAATGTAATGACGGTACTGGTCTTGCTGGTCGTCGTCAGCCAAATGCGGAATAAGTCATTAAAAAGCATACTGACGACCACAACTTTCATCGGCCTGATCGTTGGTCTGACGAGCGATCTCCCCCAGATGAATTGGTACCTGTTCCCAATGGATTATACCTTGGTTAATGTACTGGATCACCTCGTTTCGTTTTCCCTGGTCGGCTTGTTATTTGGTTTATTTACGTTTAGAAACGAGACCTCTGAGGGAGGAAAGAAATAGACCTTTGTAGAAGCTAGGAAAGTTCAGATTTGCGAAAAGACAATCTCATCGGATGTCCAACAACCTAGCTGGAATCGGCGTTCGGAGCAAGCCATCTGACTGCTAAGAACGACCCGACCTACGCCCACCCAAACCAGCCCCGATCTTGACCTCGCAGAATGCCCCGGTCCAGTCATAGCGGTATGTAAAATGGAAACCCGAAAAAAAGATGCTGATTTACCAGAAGCCATCTCAAAATATTTTTGTTGGCGAGGAAGTGGTCACTTACGTCCCTACGAGGCGCCAAAACGGAGCATAGCCCAGCTTCGTGACGCTTTTTCGAACAAATTGGAGACGTAAATGGTCCTACCGCAGCCCAAATCGCCGAAGGAGAATTCACGCATGTAAATGATATTTTTGAGTTAGGCGCAATTATAAGAAGAGGAAGAGATTGGTTCCCAGAGTGGAAAAAATTTTACCTTTCAGAAGGGAGTCAATAACATTGGGGTATCAAAAGGGATAATAGGGACTAAAGATTACTTCGGATAGGGTAGGGTTCTAGGAAATATTTTGTGAATTGAGATTAAGCATATTAGGGATGAGGATTATATTTAGAGATCATTTTGGGTGAAAAGTGAACTATTGATTTGACAGATTGAATGAAATCATATTGAGGTCATTTTGAGATCATTAATTGGAATATCGTTAGAATTATTACTCTGAACTTGTTAGAGCTGGAGAATTATTTTCTAAGCTATTTGGAAATACAATCATATAAAGTTCCATTAATAATGACAAAAATACAGTTAAAAAATGGGTTACTCTTGAAATATTGAGTTCAGAGAACTCAGAATTGATCAAAAATCAGGGAGAATTGTGTTGAAATTGTTACTTGGTTGTTGAGGTTGATTCACTAAGAATTATTTGGTTGTTGAATTTGATTGTATGAGGACAAGTACCAAAAGTATTGGGGCCAATTTTTAGAGGCCTCATGACTGTAAATTATATAAATTAGGTTCATCAAAAGTATATGCAGAAGATGGCTTATAGTCATAATATTCAATTGTAACTATTTCTGAATTTAGGGGCGTGTAAAGGATGAGCAACGGACACGAAATATCAAGAGGAAGCGACTAACAAAGCGTATGTGGCGTAGGAACACGTCTACTTGTGCGTCGCTAGTCGTTGCTAGCAATCAGAAAAATAGGAATTGAAAGTTTAAGATTTACCTGTTTTATAGTTGGAATAAATCAATTTAAGAAGCACTCGGCTATAATTTGTTATATTGAAATCGTTAATTAATCGACAGATAGATTATATTGATTGAGAAGAATTTATGGAAGAAATGGAGGTAATCAAAGTATTTATTTCTTATGCCAAAAATGACTTTAAATTGGTTAAGGCTTTGGTTGAAAAAGAGCTAAGATCAAAGACCTTTATAAGAAATAAAGTAAAATTTAAGCTTGAAATATGGTGGGATTATCATCTTTTGCCAAGTCAAGAATGGAGGAGGCAAATTATCGAAAATATCGAAGATTGCGATTTATTTGTTTGTGTTTTAACAAAGAGTTTTATTGGTTCTAGTTTCATAAGAAATACTGAAATACCATTAGCTAAGAAGAGATTTAAAGAAACAGGAATCGGTATTGTTGGTATTTTATATGAGGAATGTAATTTTAAAGATTTGTCCATTAGAAATCTACAATTAATTCCTCAGAAGAACGGAAGACTTAAACCTATTTCTAGGTGGAGACCTAAAAAGGATGCTATCAAATTAGTAATTCACGCTTTGAAAACAGCCTCAATGCTTTCTTATACTAACAAACCTACTCTTTTAAAAGACGCCCGTTTTAATTTTTCGAGAGTAGATAAGAGATTACACAGAACTCAGTTTTTAAATCGTGAAGAGCAAAGGTGTGAAGAGGTGGGAGATAGGTTGAATCAGAAAATTATGAATACATATAGAAAGCAAAGTAACTTTTCTTTCTCCAGAAAGGATGAGAGATACATAAGACTTGTTCTCTTTATTATAATTTCATTTATAATTGTCAAAGTATTAATATCGATACTATGAGTGGGTTTAAGTCAGAGATTATTTATGACCACTACAAAGAAACTTTTCAACAACAGGTAAAGTATCTAAGTCAAAGAAATAAGTACTTCATCTTATTGCTGGGTTTAGGAGCCGTATTATTTTTTCAGTTAACTAACTTAACATCAATCAATAACTTGATTGAAGGCTTAATTCAAAGTAATGTTTCTGATTCAATAACTCTTGAGGTAGCATTTATTCATAGTTTCCTTATTTTTACCATTCTGGACTTGCAATAAAAAGGTGGACAAAAAGTTAAGCACTAAGCGGCTCTTGGATGATTAAATAAAAGTTGTTCAAATTGATTAGGGGTTAGATAGTTAAGGGAGGAATGTCTCCGTCGAGTATTATACCAGCTTTCGATGTACTCAAATACCGCCAACTGCGCTTGGGTTTGGTTATCAAATCGGCGGTCATTGAGCCATTCTACTTTTAGACTTTTGAAAAAAGATTCTATCACTGCATTATCCCAACAATTCCCTTTTCGACTCATGCTTTGCTGAACGTCATATTGACTTAGTAGAGTTCTAAATTCAGTGCAAGCATATTGAACACCTTGATCAGAGTGAAAAATCAAGCCGTTAATAGGAGCTTGATTAGTGATTGCCATTTTATAGGCAGCCACCGTAGTCGAAGCCGCATCCAAGCTCCTACTCAATGCCCAACCGATCACTTTTCGAGTATTTAAATGCATAATTACCGTCAGATATAACCACCCACTGAGCGTTCGAATGTAGGTCAGGTCCGAAACCCACACCGGGATAGCACCTCCTACTCCAAACTGGCGATTGAGTAGATTTTCCGCCACTGGATGAAGGTGATCCGAATCTGTAGTTACCACAAACTTTCGTTTAATTTTACTTCTAATATTTGCCTTTTTCATCAAACGAGCTACTCTAGGACGAGAGACCATTTCTCCTTGGGCTTGTAATTCCTCCGCAATCCGAGGGGAACCATAAGTCTGGCCACTGCACTGGTGGATCAGACGAATTTGGTGAGTAATCCTTTGATTTTCAATAGCTCGCTTGGAGGGCTTCCGTTTTCGCCAAGCATAGTAAGCACTTCGGCTAACACCCAATAACAGACACATCTTCCCAACAGGAAATACGGATCGATAGCGATCTATAAATCCGTAAACTTCCCATCGCTCTTGGAGAAAATGCTCACGGCTTTTTTTAGGATATCTCGTTCTAAACGCAACTCCCTAACCTGACGCCTCAAAAGAGCTAACTCTTTTTCGGTATCCGTTTGACTAACATTTCCTTTACCCGGAAAGCTGGCTTCTTTACGATCCCGAAATTCTTTGCGCCAACGATAAATTAAATCTACACGGATTCCGAGCTCTTCGGCTAGCATTCGAATATTACTCCGTTCGTAGCTCAACTCCACTGCTTTGAGCTTGTAGGCACGATCAAATTTTCGCTTTGTTCTTGACATAATAACAAGTTAAGTTTTTTGAGCCAATTCGCTCTTAACTTAATGTCCTGTTTAATATAGCAACTCCAGAAGATCAGAATTAGTGGCCGTAAGCAAAAAGCCAGAGTTAGGTATTATAGCTGCCCCCAGCATATACAAGAAGTATATGAGCAATATGTTGCTTTACGAAATCAAAAAGGGTTTCATTGTCCTGCTCTATTCGTTTCTACCAAGAGTGGTAAACCTTGGGGAAGAGAAGGACTGAAATCCTTTTATCAGCGGGTTCGAGAAGCAACAGGTATTGCCTTTAGCGGTCACCGAGTTCGGCGATATGTTGCCACTAGGTTAAATGATGAAGGGCTTAGCTTAAAAGAGATTAGCCGTTACCTTGG
>JBCBWU010000242.1:0-9818 GCA_039816955.1 Bacteroidota bacterium | reverse complement strand
CATCTTCCGTAAACTCAAAGACTAGGGTGACATCCTCAGAGTTCGGATCCAGGATGCCATTCTGATTGAAATCCAGCACAATTTCTACCTGTCCCGGTTTGGTTACCTCTATATTCAAGCAGAAACTATCTTGATTTAAACAGCTAAAAGTCTGTGGGATGAATATTTCTCCACAGGTCCCAGACTCAAATATGTTAGGATCAGGTTCTTCCAGAAATATCTGGTGTTGCGCAGAGTTAAGGGTAGCATTGACACTTGGGATCGACTTGCGATCTTGCGTCAAGTCGCCACTCATGCCAGGACCTGTGCTGTTAAAAGCTACGTTGAAGGATAAACCCTGCATTCCCGCATCCTGGAAGTTGATCCGGGATACAAAGCGGTCATCCGTGTAAGAATAAAGCGTACCGTTGAACTCCCGATTCCAAACACATTCTGGTGTAGATACAGGGGAACGTTCTGGTGTTCTGAACGCCCAGTTGCGCGACCATACACGTCCAGGAATAGCAGTACCGCCGTTGGCCACTGTAATATCCCAGAATGGAATGTACACTACATCTTCCGTTGCATCCTGGAAACCTACGTCTGAGAATTCAATGAAGTAATTACCCGTTTGGCCCGGTTGGAACTCGTACATCAAGTCGCCATTCTGGGTAATGGTCACGTCGTAGTTTCCGAAGGAAGCATCCGCCCACTCACTGAGGTTCGCATTGCCATTGTTTATGACAAAAGGACCGTGCACGACTGGTGGTGAAGGGTTACCATCGTCGTAGCGAATGCGGAACTGATATTGGCCCGAAAAGGAGCCGGGAAAGGGCGTACCATCTTCGTTATATTCGACGGATAGACCCAGAAATATTTTTTCGCTCACATCCCCAATCGTCACGTACAGACGACTGGTTTCTTGCCCGTCGGCAAAAGCAGCGAAGTTTCCAAAGTCGGGATTATTCGTTTCCAGCATAACTGGTGCATCGTCGGCAGTGGGCGCTACCTGCTGTACACCCTCTGCGGATAAAGAGGGGAGTACCACGATTAGTGCCAGGCTCGCTAGGATCAAGCGAGCTAAGCTGGGGAGTGGAGATATGTTCAATACCAATTTCATGGCGGTTGTGTTTTCTTGTTTTCGCGAGCTGAGCAGATAAATTTCAAGAAGCTGGTACTGCCGTCGCGTCTTTATTTAGTGGTGAATCAGGTTGCTCGAATTAATTTTCATCCTTGGTCGAAGCCCGAACTTCTACGCGTCGTTCCAGCGAGGCAAAGAGGTTGAAAATACTGTTCTTCTCATCGTCTAGCTGGTCGGTAACCCTTGGGTCAGCTTGGGTCTCACCCAACGGTTCCTCGTTGTAGGTAAGTAGCCCGCTACCGTTTTCGTTGTAGAACTCCCAGAGCTTGCCACCTTCATAGCCGCGGAAGAAGTTGAGTACCGCATCAATTCGTCGCTTACTCAAAATCTCGTTGTAGGCTGAACCGGCTCGCGGACTAGCGAAACCTTTCAACTCCATCTTAAAGGTGTTACCTGCTTCCAGATAGACGAGTAGGCGCTTAGCAAACTCTTCCAGATCGTAGCGACCACCACGTACTTCCAGGTTGAAGAAGTCGTTGAAACGGCGGCGGGTTCGGAAGGCTTCCTCCAATTCCATACTCTCGGTAAAGGATTGCACGAAGTTTTGCTTCTGTTCGAAGTAAGCCACGTTGAGCTCGGTATACTCCTTGTCGGTTTTTGGTTGGTACGATCTAGGATCTGGTTGGTCATTATCGAAATACAAGTACAGCGGTAGCATTGTATTCGGGTCCTCGTATGGCTCCAGATACACATCAAAAGCAATTTTACCTCCACCAGCTGTCAGATCTTCTTGTGAGAAAGAAATAATATCGGTAACTGGTTTGTAGCCCTTGCGGGAAACTTGCAGTTCGTAGGGGTTATCCAAATTGATCGAGAACCGGAAGTCATTCCCGTCTGGATTAATCTTTTCCGCTACTACTTCACCCGTGCGAGGATCTAGTAGTTTGATTTCTGCGCCAGGTAATGGAAGCTCTGTTACGGCATCGTAGGTGAAAATCTCTAGTAATTGTCCCAGATATAGGTCTTTGCGGTAGGTGCCACTGTCTGGCACATCCGGGCCAGAAAGGTCTAGTGAAGTTAAAGCTGGGCCGTAGCCGTCACGTTCGGCGCGTATCACGTAGCGCTTACCCTTGTCTACATCGAAGCCAAAATGATGTCCGGTCACATTGGTTAAGCTATCCACCAACTTTTCGCCTTCTGCATCGGTGTACTCGTACAGGTATATGGTACTTCCGGTCAGTGGCTTTTCGTCTAACAGGCGATAAGTGTACACCTCGAGGAAGAGACCTGGTTCCAGATAGAGATCTTTGCGGATCTTATCCGTTTCCGCGTAGGCGGGATCGTTGGTATCTATAACGGCCTCGGCGGGTTTGAAACCATCCTTCTGCGCAAAGACTTGATACTGTTTACCTCTGCGGAGTTTAAAATGGTGATCGTTGGCAGTAGGATTAACAATGCTATCCACCAGTATCAATTCTCCGTCCGGTGCAAGTTCATACAAGTAAACGGTAGCTCCTGCCAGGGCCGTAGAGTCCTTTTGGTTGAAAGTGAAAACGTCCAACTCCAGGTCGGGAGACAGATAAAGCTTCCGCTCAATATTCTTTTCGGCGAGCACCGCTGGATCAGTCAGATCTACGGTGTCTCGGTCGGTACTATATCCTGGCTTGGTAGCCACCAATTCGTATTGCTTACCTGGTGCTACCGTAAAATTAAAGTCGTTAGCCGTAGGGTTGTATGTGCTGTCGATCAGGCGGCGGCCGGTGGGGCCTAGTTCGTATAGTGCTACGGTGGTGCCTGGAAGTTCTAGCTTTTCAATGGCATCGTAGGTCAGCGCTAGTAGCTTGATTTCATCGGTGATACCTACACTATAGAGATCATTACAACAAGCTTCTTTGCCGTCGTCCCAGAAAATCGCCAGGGAATCAGGACGGTTAGAGGCAAAGTAGGCCCGCTCACGTTCGGGGAAGCGAGCGTAGTACAAATCATTATAGCTACTGTTGACCGGGGTGCCCATATGCGAAGGACGATCCCAACCACGACTGTTCCAGCCGGCCCGGTAGATATCGTAACCGCCCATGCTCAAGCGTCCATCGGTACTGAAGTAAAGCACCTGGGTAGGCGTGTAGAAGAAGGGGGTGATATCGTTACCGGTGGTGTTGATGTCCTCCAGGTTCTCCACTGGTCCGCAGGTATTGGCGGTTAGGAGTTCTGCGCGATAAATATCCAGCCCACCTTTTCCACCTTTCCGATCAGAAGTGAAATACAGGTAAGAGCTACCGCTTGCTTCGTCTGTTCCTACGCTGGGGTGCGTATTCGTACCCTTTTCATCGTTGATGGGTAGGCGTTGCGGTGTTCCCCAGCGGCCATCTTCCATAATGCTGGAGCAATAAATCTCACAGCGAAACTCCGGACTTCCACTTACGTAGTCGCAGAGGGTATAGTAGGCGGTTTGGCCATCAGCGGAGAAGGTAGTGTGCGCCGCCAGGCGACCATCTTGGTTAATTTCTTTTGGAAGTTTTTCTATTTCCTGGCTCGCGGGGTCTTGTGTAAGGATGCGGGACAGGCTGCGACGAGGGCGGACGGTGTCGCGCCGTATGTTGTAACGGAGGGTAGAGAAGTAGAGGACATTGTCCTTATAGTAAGGTCCAAAATCGGAGTGAGGTGAATTGACATCACCCGGTAGGTGGCGAACATCGGTATCATCCTTGCGCTCCACCACACTGGCGGCCCATTCGGCATTAATGCGCTCCCGTTCCGCTTCTTCAAAGTACTTGGGATCTACATTGTTGGGGTCTTCGTCCACAAAGCTCTTGTACAAGGAAGCTGCGGCTGTATAAAATCCACGTTTCTGCAGTACCTGTGCCTGGCGATAAGGTAGTAGCGGAAAAGAATCGCGGAAGTTGCTCGCCACTACGCGCTGGTAGGCTTCGGTGGCAGTACGGTAAGCCGTGAATTCTTGTGCACTTTCTCCCAGTCGATACCAGAGGTCCATACGGGAAGTATCGTATTTCAAAGCTACATCGTAGTAGCGGTAAGCACTATAGTAATCGCCTTTGGCGTAAGCTGCGTCGGCTGCATCGGTCCACTCTTCCAGGGTTTGGCTACTGGCAATAAGAGGAAGAAGCAGCAAGCAAAGCAACGGATATAAGTATCGGTTCATTTTAAGCTTGATCATAGCAAGGAAAGTAGATGGGATTAGATAAGGGGACAAAACTTAAAGTTGGGGAGTGGGCACACCTTCTTAATGAGGTAGCGCACATTGAGCTCAAGGCCGCCACGACGATTGGTAGCGATCTGAAATTCTGAAATGTTGATATCATAACTCAGACTGGCCCGTAGGAATTCGTGATAATTGAACTCAAGTGCCGGATACCAGGCATCGCCGAACTCATCGAAGCGATAACCCGCCCCCAACATGATGGAGAGCTGCTGCCCCGGTGTGCGATTAAGATGTAGCTTCGCACCAATGGTTGCCAAGTACTGACGGTAAGGCCCCTGATACTGGGCCACAATGGCCAGGTGTGCATCCAGTGGATCTCCCACCTGGATTATCCCTGTTGCGTAGGGGCTGTAGCGAATCGGCAGTTTAGATTCTACATCATCCCGAAAACTCATATCTGGTCGGGGCAAGTGATGGATTCCGATGCCGATATCGAGTTTAGATCTCTTTTCCAGTAAGTCGATGAGTGCAGTACTCTGTAGCGCCTGCCAGCGAAAGTTGATACCAAAGCCCGCATCCAAGAAGATGTGACTGGTATTGGAGAAGTTTTCCCCATTGTCTAAGTCGCCATTGAACATTTGCATGAGCGGATCAAAATTTCGGTCAAAACGTAAATCTTCCGTTTTAAAGGCTCGTTGCCCAGCGCCGATATTCAAACCAGCTGTTACAAAGGACTGCTCATTGAGTGGGCGCGTGTAAGAGCCATACAGGCCAAATTCAGCTAGTGCTAACCTAGAATCACCCGCTTGATCGTAGTTAAGGGCTGCGCCAACCGAGAAAAATCCTGGCCCGGCAGCACCACAAGTGTATTTATGGTCGGCAGTCACTGTGAACGTCTCGTAAGCTACTGGTACCTGATTCCACTGGCTACGATAACTAGCGGCAATACGGGTATCTCCTGCAAAAACGCCGGTCAATGCAGGATTTAAATGTAATGGAGCATACGAAAATTGGGAATAGTGAAAATCCTGAGCTTGGAGGCCTACCACCCAAAGGAATAGGCACAAAAGGGCTGGGAGGGTTTGTCTTACCATCATAAACTGTTGTTTCATGTTCATATTGCCCCGAGGGGCGTAGGGATTACTGTTCTTATGAGGCAGCTGTAGTGTAGAGGGCGGTTGGAAGTAAATGTGAGTAAATTGCCTTTTATTAGACTGAACCTACCGTTCATTGTCACTTCTACACCGAGTCTACATTACTACTTTCTGCTTTTACGGCAAAGGGTCCATTTTGTTTGGGTATTACGTATGATAAATATATTCATACGAAATGAGCTACCTGTCGACGGTCAGGTACAGTCGGATTTTTTTCGCGAAAACGTCAGTTGCTATGAGGTCGCCCTTAAGAAGAGATAATGATTTTTCGATGCGGAGCACCGAACTAAATTAGGGTTGCGAAAAATAAAGCATTCCTACCGGAAAATAAATTTTTGGACCGCTTTTTGCCGTTTTTCTGCCGGAAAACGAATTTTTTCCGAAATTTATCCGAAAGTTTTTCGCTTCTAGACGAAACCATTTATATTTACACTCGTTAATGAAGCTGAACATGAGAGAATACTTCATCTATCCCACTGCGGTTTCTCTTTAGCACAGTTACAATCCAACACGCCAAAAAAACCAAAAGAATTTGCTCTTTTGGAGATAGTTTAGTAGCTTTATCCCAAGCTAGTCAACTATCTGTTTACTGGTGATTAGCTGTCATCCCTCAGTTAAGTAATCAGGTTATCCCATTCAAGTTTGTTTTTGTTTGACGCCATCCGTAAAGGAAGGTGTTCAATTCGTTTGATTGATTTTCGGTCATCCCACCGTTAACACTCAACTCACCGAATTAGCAGCTTCTGTGTGATCCATTAGGACTCACACGAGGATCAGATTTATTTCAAACAACTCAAAAGGACTTAGGCGTGAAGCAATTTTTACTCACATTCTCGATTATCTGCTGTTCGGCTCTTGGAGTTGCCTTACTAGCAAATAATCGTCTCTACGTTCACCCAGAGGGTACTGGTGAAGGTACTAGTTGGGAGAAAGCGTTTGCCAACTTGCAGGACGCATTGGCAGTGGCGCAAGAAGGTGATCAAATTTGGGTAGCGGCAGGATCTTACCTGCCAACTACTGAAGATGATCGCACTGCTACTTTCGCAATTCCAAGTGGAGTAGCTGTTTACGGTGGCTTTGAAGGCACCGAAAAGAAATTCGAAGATCGCGACGCAAAGGCGAATCTTACTATCCTGTCTGGTGACATTGGTGATGCCGCAGTGATGGAAGACAACAGCTACACCGTCGTTTACTTCAATCACGTAGACGCATCTACTATTCTAGATGGTTTCGTGATCACCGGCGGTTATGCCGACGGTATGGTAGAAGGAGCTGATCTTAGCACTTGTGGTGCTGGTATCTTTAACAACGGCGACGCCGGTGTTTCTTCTCCAACAATTGCCAACTGTCTGTTCCTGGAGAATTTTTCTCGTGAAGGAGCAGCTATCTATAATTACGCGAACGAAGGAGAGACTTCTCCTGTCATCAGCGATTGCAAATTTGTTTACAATCGCTCCGACTTCAATGGGGGTGCCGTTTTCAATGATGGAAACTTTGGCACTTGTAATCCAACAATTAAAAACTGCAGCTTTGAAGGTAACGAATCCATGTACGGTGCCGGTGTACTAAACCGCGGATTGTACGGGGAGTGTCAACCAATTATCACAGACTGCGTCTTCGCTGAGAACTTTAGCATGGTACGAGGTGGTGCTATTTACAACCAAGTACAAGGTAGAGGTGTATGCGAAGCGCAAATGAGTGGTAATATTTTTGACAACAACGTTACTACAATTGGTGATCCGGATGTAGAGCAAACTATTAAGCTTCGCTCCGGTAAGGTTCAGCCTAAGCGCTCCGGCGTTCAGCAACGTCCAGCAAGCGACATTGCTTACTAGTCTGTAACTGTTGTTTCACCTGCCTAAGAGAAGCGGGCTGGTAAGTGATCCACTTGCCAGCCCGCTTTCTTTTTTGGGTAAGATGTTGTTATCTTAGGATGGTTCAATCTTTATACTATGTTCCGTATCCTTTTGAGCTTGTTCCTGGCTACTGTCCTGTTATCCTGTGGATCTGAGCCTGTGGTGGTGCCCACAGCCACTACCGATTTAATTACTGACCTCCAAGACCACTTTGTCCCGGATCGGCGCGTAGCACGCCTCGATGTAGAATTGGTGCGGCAAGAGGGTGGTGGTCTGGCGCTAGTAGGAGAAACGACGTTATCAGCAGCTAAAGACAGTTTACTTGTGGTATTGGCAGCTGAAGGCTATACTGACGTAGATGACCAAGTTTTGGAAATGCCCAGTGCAGAATTGGGGGAGGAGACTTTTGCCCTAGCTCGTCATTCGGTGGTTAATCTGCGTTCCGAAAAGGGACACTCACAAGAACTGGCTACTCAAGTACTTCTAGGCACCCCACTACAGGTATTGAAGCAGGACGAGGAATGGTACTTTGCCCGCTGTCCGGACGGCTACTTGGCCTGGGTGCACGGGGGAGAAATTGTACGGATGACCGCCAAGGAATTGGAAGCCTGGCAAGACGCAGACCGGGTTGTTTTTACCGCCAATAGTGGCTTTACGTATAGCAACCCCAATCCGGAAAGTGAGCAACTTGGGGATTTAGTGGCGGGTGGCATTTTGGTGCGTGAGGCTATTCGTGGCGATTATACGGCGGTGGTGTACCCTGACGACCGGAAAGGGTTTGTCCCTAATTCCGCCCTGCAAGCTTTTGATAAATGGCTGAGCGAGCGCGAACTGAGCTTTCCGCTTACGCAGGCTATTGCGTCTCAGCAAATTGGCAAACCCTATTTCTGGGGTGGTACCAGCCCTAAGGCAATGGACTGTAGTGGATTTACCAAGACGGTCTATTGGCAGCAGGGGCTAATCATTCCGCGCGATGCTTCACAACAGGTCCACGCTGGAGTCGCTGTCGAATATGATGATGAGCTCAACGGCCTAGAGCCCGGTGACTTCCTCTTCTTCGGGCGCTTTAGGGAAGATGGCTCCGAAAAGATTACACACGTAGGCATCTATCTCGGAGATGGTGCCTTTACCCACAGTGGTTCTGATAATGGTGCAAACAAAGTCCAGCAATTGCTACCCGATCGTCCAGATTATGTAGCACACCGCAGGGAGAGCCTAATGCGTGCCCGCCGCCTACAACCTGGTGGCCCTGGTATACAGGCAGTGGCCGAACACGGGTGGTACTGGTAACTTTATCATCTCTAAGGGAGAATTGATCGTTTAATTAAAGTAATTGGTAGCATTCGGACCAAGTTGACACAACTTTTGGTGCCTTTTCTGCATTCTTTTAAAAACAACTGCTACGCTTCTTTTATAAAAAATATCTAGCAATGAGTCAATGGTGGAAAACAATTTCAGCGGGCCTCATCGGTGGAGCCATCGCTTTGGCAGGAGCCTATCTGATTCTACCCGCTGCAGGTGGCCCGGCTACCTCAAGTACAGAAGTACCAGTACGGCAGGTGAATCTGAGTCCTGGTGCAAATGCCAGCACCGGTATAGCCCCCACATTTGACTTTAAAGCAGCTGCGCAGCGAGCTACCCCATCGGTAGTGGGAATTGCTGCTACCGCTTCTAGTAGTGGAGGTGAGAGTCCCTTACGCTTTTTCTTCGATGAGGATAGCCCGTTTGGAGGGCCTGGTGGTGGCAGCGGCTCTGGAGTGATTTACACCTCTGATGGCTACATTATCACCAATAACCACGTAGTAGAAAATGCGGAAGCCGTGACGGTGACGCTAAGTGATAACCGCCAGTTTAAGGCTGAGGTCATTGGGACGGATGAAAAAGTTGACCTAGCCGTTTTAAAGATAGAGGCAACTGGTTTGCCTACTCTTGATGTCGCGGACTCTGATCAGGCAGAGATCGGAGAGTGGGTACTGGCCGTTGGCAACCCACTGGAACTAACTAGTACCGTGACAGCAGGAATTATCAGTGCTAAAGGTCGTAGCCTCGAACTCATTCGGGGGCGGGATGCCATTGAATCCTTCCTACAGACGGATGCCGCCGTAAACCCCGGTAACAGTGGTGGTGCTTTGGTAGATGCGGAAGGCCGGCTCTTAGGTATCAATACTGCTATTGCTACGCGTACGGGACTATTTCAGGGGTACTCATTTGCTATCCCGGTAAATCTCGTAACGCGTATCGTTGATGATATCATCGAGTTTGGTAGCTTCCAACGCGCATTCCTGGGTGTGAGCATCTATCCCCTGGACGCCGACGTAGCAGAAGAGCTTGGTGTAGTGATCAACCAAGGTGTGGTTATTGATGAGCTTGTGGATGGCGGTTCTGCTCAGTACGCTGGTCTGCTGCCACGTGATATTATTGTGAAAGTCAATGATCGTACAATTCGTGATGTGCCGGAACTTACCGAGATGGTAGGGCGTTCTAAAGTTGGTGACGTACTGCAGATTACGGTATTCCGTAAAGGAGAAGAGGTTGAGCTGCCGGTACGCATGCGAGCACAGTAAAACAATTGTCAAAATGACACTGTT
>JBCBWU010000241.1:0-9863 GCA_039816955.1 Bacteroidota bacterium | reverse complement strand
TGTGATGATGATATCTTACTCAATGATTTTGACTGGAGAACGCAGTCTTATTTGATTGATCCGGATAACCCGAATGATCCAGATTCTTGGGTGGGTTCTCCGTTTTACAATGATGATGCAACGAAGCTCAGCTATCTATGGAACCCGACGGCTTACCCACTATCTGCATTAGACTACGAACCGGCAGATGGTTGGGAACTCATTCGGTTTGATCCAGATGAGGATGCTTACGTCATTCTTTACAATAAGTACACCTCTATCTTACGCGTGTTATTCTTGCTTCCATCGACGCAGGCAGACTATGATGCGGTAATGGCAGAAATTATGTTTGATCCGCCAGCGGGAACTGGCGGTAATGTTACGGCTTTATTCCACCCTACCACGGGAGAAAATCAGGCATTGGATCAGAACTCTCTTGGTGCGCTGCAGTCTTACGTGGTGTACCCAAATGAGGACGATATTTTTATGCATTTTGATATCCCCGTCGAATATGATCCTTGTACTTGTCTGTCGGGGGCTTCTACGCTAAAGATCAACTTTAAGAAGATCAATGAGATGGAGTTGCAGTTGTACGGCCGGTATGTGGACATCGAACAGAATTTAGCCAGTATTGAGAACGGCGCGGGATTTTTGAACGAGGACTTCTTGACGCAGGCTTATTTAGTCGAGAACCCTAGTGATGTAGCCGGTGCCCATATTTTTAAGTATTGGGATATAGTGGTGAATGACTACAAAGAATTTATGGAGATAGAGGAAGCGTTCACCGAAAAATACCAATTCTACAAGGTATTTGGAGAGGCGGTTGGGATAGCTCAAGGTTTAGGGATTTTTGATGCGATCAAAGTGGCTAAGTTTAAGTTGCCTTTGGTCGGGGATGTAAAGATCACTGGCGATAAATTACTTAAAATAGTTGCCGGGACCGTTAAGCAGTTGGGGGCACCACTCAAAAAGAAGTTGGATGAGGCTGGGAAAAGGGTAGATCAGCTGGGTACCACGAGCTTTACCCACGGAGAGATGGTATTGAACGGAAGCCTCGTTGATGATATTCCCCTCGGTAGCGGTATTGCTTTTAATTTACCAGGAAGTGCTGCTGCGAATGAATGTAGTGAAGGCGTGCCCCAACTGTACCCACGGTATAATGAAACGCTTGGTCGTTTTGCACTTATCAATACGCCAAAAGTTCACTATGAGTTCCTCATGCCTGCCTTGAACTACCGTAATATTAAGCTTAGAATTGATCCCAATACCTTAGAATATGCCTTGAATCCCGCGGCTAATATATTGGAGGATCAAACACAAATATGGGCTTCTATGCAGTTTGTCTTTTCTCAAGATATTAGTACTCCTTTCTCAGATAACCTCACTATGATTGAGGAGAATATCCCGGAGTCTGTTTGGACCACGCCACTAATGCCAATGTCTTGCCTTAGTGAATTTGTAGCCGAAATTACTTCCTTCGGTAACCTGCAATTTGACTTTCAGGCCTATTTGACCATTGCTGCTGACTACTTTTTCGATGGGGTAAATAGCGAGGGAGAAACGCCGAGAGCGATCCAGTTTTACGAGTATCCGATTGAATTGGAAGGCGTATTTATTAATGATCCTGCAGATCAGACCGCGCCTTTTATTTTCCCTACACCTGGCTACACCGATGATTTGGAGTTGAATACTACTAATTTCACAGAGGACGAGACGATCTTCGCTTGGGGAACAATAACCATTTCGGGTGATCTTACTGCCGACGATGGAGTACAGGTAGAGATCATTGCGCCCAATATTGTCATCGAATCTGATAGTTGGATCGATCCCGATATCGATTTGTTCAATGCCACTACACCCTTTGAGTGTCAACCAATGGCACCAATTGATGAGGATGAGTTGATTGATTTTTGTCAAAGCGACAGTTATCGTGCCAATAACGCGATCCAGCAACTTCGAGCTGCTCCAGAGACGCCACCGGAAACGAGCGTAGCGGTTGAGACGCCGAAGACTGTTAGCGATGTAGTTAGCATCAATGCCGAAGTGATTCCTAACCCGGTTGGTAACCAAGCAGCGATCCTCAGTTTCCAAATTGATATTGCCGGGCCAACCTCCGCTACCATCTTTGACCTTAGTGGTAAGCAGCTTCAGACCTTGTTTGCCGATCGTTGGTTGGAAGAGGGCGTGCATAAATTCAATTTGCCAACGCAAAGTTTACCAAGTGGCAGTTACTTGGTTAGTTTGCAACATGCCCAAGGTACCCAAACCGTGCGCTTCGTGAAATAATGTGAGCTTGGGCTTGTACAATTTTGTGAATTAATGTTAGTCAATACCCAACCTTCAAGTATAGGGTAGATAGTAGAAGGCATAAAGGCACAGTATTTCTTTCTACCCTATACTTTCTACCTTATACCAAGTGAGATTTTCGCCTATCAACGACTTAAGCAATGTTCTGGCCTAAATCTCACGTTACAATAAGTTTACAGTTTGAGTCTCCCCTGGTTTTCGTGATTGCGAAAGCCAGGGACTCATTTTTATGGTATAACTAGCTTGGAATTGGTACAGTATTCGAAAAATTTTGAGAAAAAGAATAAATCTTTTGTCACACTATGGAGGCTTGATGGTTATTTGAATGAGGCCTTAATATATACTGACGTCGAAGAGGTTTGGGAATCCAAACCTTCTTCAAGTACAGTATATACTAACCGAAGCGGTATGGGCTTTGCCCAAACCACTTCGCGTCATGTATATTTTCTCATTTTTTAATGCGATTTTACCGTATGCTCACCCTCCGGTTAAGATCTGTTGCCCAGATCTGCCGTTTCAGGGTATTGCTATTTATCTGGTAATTGCAGCAAATACCTCATCATGAAGACTAAAATTGTAACCTTATTCGCATTTCTATTGCTCTGTTTTTACGCTTTTGCTCAGAACCCCTATCAGCCAAATCAAATCATTCTACAATTCGAACCTAATACATCCCAGTTTGAACGTCAAGCTATCATTGATCAATTGGGGCACAAAATTCAGGATGAAGACGGTGACCTCAGCTATATCGATGAGATTGTCCTGGTTGTCATTTCTGGATTTCCAGTGGTAGTTGATAGCCATTTTTATACAGACGAATTGGATTTGGTAGGAAACATACACAGCAATAACGCCCGTTTGGATGGTAGTAATCTTAATTATCTTATTCAGCAGCAGGCACCTAATTTCAATCTATTTATCGGTGATTTTGGATCGGATAATTACAGCCCATTGCAATCTGACTGTGAAGCCGCCTATCCCGGTGGCCTACTCCAGGCGGATGATTTTACTGGCTACACCGGTGGGACCGTACGGGTAGCCGTACTCGATACTGGTGTGGATCCCTACTACAGCTTCATTAATCAGTACTTAGCCGCCGCGGTGGATGTCCTTGCCGACGACGAAAACCTAGGACAAATCATACGTAAGCGACCTTATGATTTCATCAATCCAGAGGCGGTAGACTACAACGGTCATGGTACCGCAGTAACGGGTATTATTGCCGGTCTGGCTGATCGGGCTGAAATTCCTCCTTCCGCTCTGGAGATTATCCCCATTAAGTGCTTCAACGATGATGGCGAAGGTGACCTCTTTAATATTATTCAGGCATTGCGAGCTGCTGAGGACCTCGATGTTGATATCCTGAACGCTAGTTGGACTTATGTGCCCAATAATTTGGATGGGTCCAACATTGTTAAAAACCGGGTAGAAGAACTGAGTAACGAAAGCCATATGTTATTTGTGGTTAGTGCTGGAAACGATGCTATGGATGTAGCGACGGTAGATCTCGCTCCGGCAAGCTTTGAAGATGCTACTAACCTGCTAGCAGTAGGTGGTATTGAGGGATTCTCCTGCACGGGTAACCTAGCTAGCTTTAGCAACTGGGGCAGCAGTATAGATATGGCAGCGCCATCCGAAAACCTCTTTGTGCCAGGCCTAGGAGGCAGGTGGTCTTCTAACGCCTTTGGTACTTCCTTTGCTGCACCTATTGTTACTGCGGCCGCCACCCAGGCTTGGCTCTGTTACCTCAATAACTCCATGGCGATTGGATTGTTTGGTCCTTTGCACGGTGCACCACACCCGGTGAGGTCTATTTTGCATAATACGATCGTACCAGTTCCTGCCCTGCAAAGCTACAGTATTGAAGGAGTGGTGAATTTTACCAATGTCTGTAATTTCTCCCACTTTGGTTTACAGCAAGATGGAGATGGTTTGGAATTCCCACTTCAAGGGTTGCAAATAGATAAGGGTAACCAGCCCTCCAGTGATCAATTACAAGTTTATCCCAATCCTTTTGTCGATAACTTAAATATCCTTGCTCCGGCTAAGGAAACGATCATTAGCTGGTCGCTATTTAATAGTGCTGGGGCAGAAATGCTGCGCCAAAATGATGCCACTCCCGCTTCCGCTATTGAATTAAATCGCCTTATACCCGGCGCTTACTGGTTAAGAATTACTACTGACCAAAATACGTACAGCAAATTGGTAGTTAAAAACTAATACGGTTAGTTGTATCGCTAGCAAAATGATTTTGGCAAAGTCAAACCCATTTATGGTCGGTACCTGCCGACCATGCTGGCACAACGCGCAGGTATACTCGACGCGAAAAGGATTTGAGTTTCCTCACCTTTCGCAATAGGTTTAGCTTTAGAAAGCGAAAGTAAGAGTCAGCATGAATTAAAGAGAAGGTATTCATGCTGACTCTTCTTACTTTTATCGCACTTTTCTGGCTAACACATCTTATATAGTGCTGGCCGGCATTACGATTACCGTGCTTTCTAAACTGGCCCACTATGAACCACCACTATTTATGGCTTATCGCCGCGCTTATTTGCTCCTCCAATTCTATTGGTTTTAGTCAAGATCTGGAAACTATTGTTGATGAAGTAGTGGTGCAGGCAGAGCAGTTACGCCTGGAAGAGAACGACTCAGAAGCAGCGATGGAATTACTAGCCAGTACCGCGCAGCGACTGGAAGCAGAAGGGTACAGTGGTAATCCAGCTCTGGTTCCACTATACCATAAACTAGGTGTGAACTATTATTACCAGGGGAATCAATTAGCCGCAGAACCCTATGCGTCTAAGGCCCTGGAAGGAAGAATTGTCGCTTTAGGACGCCAACACTTGGATGTTGCTCGCTCGTACTTCCTACGTGGTGCCATTCATACTAAAATGCAGGTTTATCGAGACGCGAAAAGCGATATTGGCAACGCCATCGATATTATGGAATCGCTACTAGCTGATGGTCAATCAGAGGACTCTTTACGCCTAATCAATATGTACGATGAGTACGTTGACCTGAATGTACTGTTGCGCAATCAGCCCTTGGCTTTGCTGTATTGGGAGAGGTCCTACCAGTTTTACAGTCAAAGTGAGGCGGATTTCGCGCCTAATTTAGCGGACCTGTATATGGCCAGGGGTAATATGGCTTATACACGGCAAGCTTTTCAGCAAGCCATTCCTTTTTTTGAGGAAGCCGCGCGCTATTATCGACAACTCACCGCAGCGGATGATTCTTATGATATCAACCTCGCAAGTGCTATTTCCAGTAAGGCCCTCATACAGACCCAATTGGGGCAATACGATCAGGCTTTCTCGAATTATCAGAAAGCGCAGGACTTACTTTCTTCAGCAGTATTAACCTATGATATTCCGTTTGTGCACCAAGAATTGGCGGTGGTGTATAATAATCTATTAGAGCTATCTGGACTTACTCGAAACTATGAACAGGTTACTCATTATTACGAGCAAGCAAAGCTCCAAAATCTAGCGGGCTGGGGAACGGATTTTCATCCTAATCAAGCGTTGGTACATCGAGATCGTGCACAAATTGCCATGGATCGTGGACGGTATCAACAGGCCTTGGTGTGGAACCAAAAATCACTACAAGGCTTGGTTCCAGATTATCAAGAAACAGATCCTCTGGCTATTGTAAGCTTGCAGCAGTACGTGGTTACGAACAAAATTGCCTTTCTGGAAACTATTCGCCAGCGGGCAGTCCTACTTACTTCCATTTATGATCAAAACCCTGGCCGTTCGGAATACCTAGAGGCTGCTCACCAGCACTATCTGACCTTAGATACGGTGATTACCCAGATCCGACAGAGCTATAATGTAGAGGGGGCCCAGTTTGATTTAATTGAAAATAGTTTTCCTATTTATGATCAAGCTATTGCTACAGCACTACGCTTGTACGAACTTTCCGAAGAGGATGATTATCTGCAACTGGCTTTTCATTTCGCTGCGCGAAATAAGGCCTTACTGTTACTCGATGGTCGGCAACACAATCAAGTGCTCAATAGCTCTGCTATCGATCCTTCTCTATTGGCGCAAGAGAAAGCCTTCAAGCGTAGTATTTACCAACTGGAAGGAGAACTCTACACTTTTTCTGATCAAGCAACCGAAGTGGACAATTATCAGAATCTCAAGGATAGTCTTTTTACGCTACGTCGTGAGCACCAAAAATTAATGGAAGGTTTTGAGAGAAACTACCCAGTTTACTATCAGAATAAGTACGGATTAAGTGAACGTCTCAGTCTAAACAGTATTCAACAAGACTTGGAAGAAGGAGAAGTCTTGTTGGAGTATTTTATTGGAGCTAAGCAGATTTACATTTTTTATGTTACTAGTGGAGATTATGGCTTTCATCAGTTAGCATTACCGGCCACTTTTAACACAAGTGTGGCAGAACTCTTGGTCAGTCTACAACAAAAAGATATTGATCAAGCTGATTTTCTGAAGCGCTCTAACCAAATTTATAACTGGGTATTACCGAATGCTGTCACCCAACGGTGGGGAAATGTGGATCACCTTATCATCATCCCAGATGGAGTCTTGTTACGACTTCCGTTTGATATTTTAGTCCAGGATGTAAATGAAGCAGCGATTGCTTCGCAGTACTTGCTGAAAACCTACAGTATTAGCTATGCCTACTCTAGCCGTTTACTAACTAGTACCCCAGGTCAGGAGCGAGCTCCGCAGCTCTTTGCTGGTTTTGGGCTAGAATATGACGATTATACGCTCGAGGCCATTAGTGCTGCCGTCAATAATCCAATAGCAGAGTCACGTTCCTTAGGTAAGCTTGTGTTTTCGGATGCTGAGGTCCAAGAGATTGCTGCTTTGCTGGATGGGCAATACTGGATTAACGAAGATGCCACCTTAGCGGCTTTTTGTGAACAAGCTCCACACTATGCTATTCTGCACCTGGCAGCGCATGGTTTATTGAATGAGGAATATCCACTGAATTCTGCCTTGGTTTTTACCAAACAGTCGGATTCTACCGAATTTATGTTGCGTGCAGCAGACCTTTATGACATGCAACTGAACGCAGAGATGGTCGTGTTAAGCGCTTGTAATACTGGCGCAGGGACCTTATATCGGGGGGAAGGTGTCCGGAGCCTGGCACGCGCCTTTGCTTATGCTGGCTGCCCCAGTACCATAGCAAGTTTATGGAGTGCATCCGATGAGCCTACTAAAGAAATCTTAGTCCGCTTCTATCAATACCTAAAGGAGGGCATGGACAAAAGCACCGCTTTGCGGCAAGCAAAAATAGATTATCTCGATAGTACTCCACCGGCCTATGCGTCACCTTTTTATTGGGCACATCTGGCAGTTATCGGTGATCATCATGCACTCTCCGCACTATCAACTTCCAACGCGTGGTGGCAGCCAGCAGTAGCTGTTGTTTTCCTACTGGTTCTTTGCCTTTTCTATGCCTACCGTAGAAAAGGAAAATAGAAGGATTTATTCCTTTGCTAAAACAATGCTGGGATTAACCTTTGTAGTACGTTGTACATGGTAATAAATGATCAGCAGCGAGATGATCAGGCAAGCCAGTGCGGCTGGAATCAATGTCAAGAGATTCATATCGATCTGATAGGAATAATTCTCCAACCATAACTGGGTCAGATAGTAGGATAGCGGCAAGGCCAGTGCCAAGGCGCCGGTAAAGACCAGTAAAAAATCGTGCCCCAATAAGTGGAGTAAATGCAGGTGATTGGCACCCAATACCCGCCGGATACTGATCTCCTTGAGTTTGAGCTCAACTACAAAATTGATCAAGCCAAACAAGCCAACAATGGAGATGATGACCGCTACTAAGGTAAATCCGGAAATCAGGCTGCTGAAGCGCTGCTCTGCTTTGTAGGTAGCAGCAAAAGCTTCATCCACGAAGTTGTGTTCAAAGGGGTCCGTTGAAAATTCACGCCAGACATCTTCTAACTGACTCAGCAAGGGCGAGAGGTTATCGGTTTGTAGACGAATTAACAAATTGTCTGGGCTCACCCGAAATCCCGGTGGGAAAATAAAGTAGGCCATTGGGCTAATATCAGCGTGCAAAGAGGTGAAATGATGGTTTTTGATCACCCCTTGTACTTTGCGGTCTTGCATGCCGACGACTACCGTTTCTCCCACTACGTCCGATCGGCCCATCAGCCGGGCTGCTGCTTCATTGAGGACGACGGTATAAGCAGAATCAAGATCATAGCCCTGGCTGAAATTTCGACCAGCGGAAAACGATAAGTCCATCACCGAAAAATAATCCTGATCGACACCTACCACAGAAATGCTGTACGACTCATCCTCTGGGGCACCATTCCAATCAAAATTCCAGGTGTTGTTGAGGGCACTAGGCAGATCTTCTCCGGTAGCTGCTACTTGTGCTACTCCTGGAAGTTGAGCAATCCGCTCCTTGAGGAGCTGTAAACGCCCCTGTACGTGACGGTCATCTACCGAAACGTGGAGCAGTTGTTCGCTATTAAAGCCTAAGTCGGAGTTTTTTAGGTGAAGATATTGCTTGTAAATAACGATCGTTCCGGCCAGCAAGCTGATGCTTATCAGATACTGTGCACCGACGAAGAGTTTCCTGGTCCAGGACCACTGACCGGGCCTAAGGGTAGTGGCTATTTGTTGTTCGGAAAAAAGGGGTAAACGAGCCAGGGCTAGAGCGGGAATGATGCCGGTAAGCAATCCAATTAGTATTAGTGCCAGCAAGAAAAGCAGAACATCCGTTATTTGCAGAATGCTGAGGGTCAATTCTAAATCCAGTGCGTTGTTGATGGAAGGCAGTGCAAAGGCAACTATCCCTAAAGCCAACACACCACTAACAAATATGAAGAGCGTGGATTCAGCAATGAACTGCGCAATGATACTGCCCTGGGGAGAGCCCAGGGTTTTTCGGATACCTACTTCTTTGGCCCTGGTTATGACACGGGCTGTACTGAGATTCACATAGTTCATCAAGGAGATCAAGAGGATCAGAATGCCCACAGCCCCGAAAATTTGCAAATAGCGAATATTACCACGGTAGGGATTGCGATTAATATCCTGCGAGTGGAGGTAAACATCATTAAATCGCTGGAAACCTATTCCAAAGGACGGAGGCGGATCTTTACTTACGTGCTTGCGAATAAACTGTGGAATGCTAGCTTCAATTTCGGCCAAGCGGCCATCTGGTACTTTGATGTAGGTTCTCAACCAGGAGAACCCCCATTGGGGTACCAAATTGACGTAAAGGTCTTCGGCATTGGCCATCGCACCCAAAGCCTCGAAGCGGATATGGGTGTGCTGCGGAGGGTCTTTTACCACCGCTTTGACTTCCATCAGCAATTCCTGATCACCATCGTAAATTTTTACCGGTAGTGTTCGGCCCACCGATGCATCCGTGGCAAATAGTTGCTGACTCAAACTTTCGGTGATAACCAGGCTGTTGACCTGGTCCAGACAAGTGGCTGGATGACCGTGGAGAAACTCAAATGAAAACAGTTCGAAAAAGGTGGAATCGGCCCAGAAAAAATCATCGATCAGGATCGGGCGAACTTCGCCCATTTTAACGGGGTCGTTTCCAAATCGGGTAACGGT
>JBCBWU010000240.1:0-9880 GCA_039816955.1 Bacteroidota bacterium | reverse complement strand
AAAACAATTACGGTAATCCAGATCAGGCGCTCAATTACTTGCAACGGATGACCATAATTGTTTTCCGCTACTGCTTGTACACCAGTGGGTAAGGTCATCACCGCTCCGGTGTAGCTAAAGATTTTACTTCCCTGGAAGGAACCATCATCCGAGCCTGCGGAAGCATCGCGGTCAATGCCCGTAACGAATACGCCAAAAGGGTTAACGAATTTCTCCGCAGTACGAAGCGCAAGTACTGCTTTTTCGGGATCAGCAATTCCCATTTCCATAGGAGTATTGACTACCCAGTTGTGGTGTAACACAAAAGGCCGGTTGGTCGAACTAGGATTGGCAATAATAGCGGCTCGTGTTTTTTGGAGTTCTTCAACAGCCCAGGGCTTGTTGAGTGTATCAGCTCGCACAATCGCGTCGTCAATCAAGTGGAGTGCCTGTTCATCGCTACCAATAAAATCAGCGTAAGACTCGAATTCTGGCGACCAAAATCTAGCGTTAATCTTCTCTTGCAAGTCCGTCGCCTTCTCCTGGTAAGCAGTGGCCAATTGATCCTTGTCTAATATGGCAGCCATTTGTGAAGCATCCGCAAAGGCAGCCTGGGTATAGCTGGCCACATCGATCATCTCGCTGTCCAAGCCGTGAATCTCCATCATTCCAAAACCGTCAGGGAAACCGTTTTGATCCGTATCCGTTTCCTGCATTAACCAGGCCAGACCTTTTTCGATGGTTGGGAAATACTTTTCCAGAAAGGATCGATCACCATTCCATTGGTATATCTTCCAGATCAGGCTGGCAAACTGCGGCGTCTCGTTGATATTTCCAGGGTTAAAGACGACCCCATTAGTGGATACTTCGTGTACAATACGGCCATTACCATTCTCTGATTCGGAGAGGCGATTTAACAACTCAATGGTTTCATTGACAATAGTTTCCTGACCAATCATCATGTACCCCTGCAAGGCGTACTCACTATCTACGCCAAACCACCACGGATAATCCGGAATTCCTGCTCCAATCCCCGTCCCAATTTCAGGCACTGTTCTCACCAACCAATCACAGTTATACTTAAGCCACGCAAAAGTTTGCTCCAGCTTTTTATCGGGTATAGTCAGCTTAGACTGGGCGGCCAGTTGGTCATAGCGTTCTTGTTTCTGTGCGAATAAATCAGCGGCCTGCTCTTGGATTTTTTTGTAAGTCGCCTTTGCTGCAGCTTCACTTTCATAACTACCGGCAATGGTAAACTGTAACAGTTTTGTCTCGTTGGGGGCAAGGGTAATGGAAAAAGTGGCGGCTCCGGCAAAGCCCTGACCAGCGTAGGTGCTTTCGATCAGGCTTGAGGTACCTTCCAGCCCTTGACAACCAAATACCACTGTCCACGGATTATCCTTGTCTTGTACAACCCAGGCGGCCAGTCCTGAATCATACGAGCCCTCGTCTGGACCGTCTTGAACCTCCACTTCTTCAGCCAGCCAGGTAGGGCGGAGATCGGCGTAGCCATTGAATCTAAAATCGAAATTTTGCGTTTCTGCTCCAGTATTATGCAGTAGATACTGTACTAACACCCCTTCCTCGTCATCGGGTACAAATTGCCAGCGCTCAGCACTCAGATTCGCTTCTGGTAAGTCAAATTGGTGCACATTAGCAAAGGGATAATTGATGAATTGTATGGCCTTATCTAAAGTGTGGGTCGCATCCGGATAGAGGAGCGCCGCAGTAAAGCCATCCATCAACTTAATTGGATGGTTCCAAATACCGCTCATCTCTCCGGTGATGTGCCAACCAAGCTCTGGAAAACTCCCGTCTTGATGCCCCACCAGATAAACTCGATTTCCAGCAGTAAGCATAGGTGAAGAAAGGTATTCTGGTTTACCGGAAAGCCCTTCTCGAGTTTCGTGTTGCTGCTTTAAACTGAAGGAAAGCGAAGCTGAGCTATCTCCACAACTCACGTTAATCATACTCAGAAGTAGCAGGTAAATAAAGCAACGGCTCATACAACTATCGATTCATTTGACAGAGTATGCAAAATAGAAAACCTAAAGGAAAGTCCCCTATATTCTCGTTGAATCAGCTATCACATCAGTCCGTTTTTACTGAGATAATAATGCTCCTCTTCCGTCAAAAACAGGATGCTAGCATCTTGGCCGCCAGTGTTTAGTGGATAAAAGTTCCCATTTAAACCACTCTCCTTGGCCACATCGTTCATGAATTCGAAAAAGTCGATATCTATCCAGTCGCTTTCAATTCTCAGGCGCTTGGTGTAGTGCTTGCCGTTGAAGTCAAAAGCCAGGTTGCAGAATTGATTTTTTTCGAGATCAAAATCATCAGTGATATTGGTGGGAGTGAAATTTCCGTGTGAAATTTCTGCATACCACCCTACCAGCTCGGCATAAGGATCAGATAGATTACCAAGTTCCATATCGAAAGTCAGTACTACATTCGGGAAAGACCCCAGAACAGTACCTAAGCCCCAGTGCTCACGACTCATTACGGTTTCCTTGCCCTTTGCAATCTGTTCCGCAGTCAGATGATTTAGCAGGCCCAGTTTTTCGTAAGCAGCTATTGCCTCTTCGATTCTACTAGAGGTCAAATTCGATTTAAAGTCTTCGTAGCTGGGTCGAAATTTCGATCGCCCTTTGTGCAAGTAGTCCGCCTGCGGCTCTGTAAGGGCAATAATGGCGTACTTGGAGTAATCTGCAACATTATTTACGGAGGAGGTCACTAAGTGTAATCGGTACGGAGACTGGTTATCCGCCAGGATTTTATTGAAAATCTTGTAGTAGCCCTGCGTTCCAATTTTTCCAAAATAGCTCAAGCCTAAAGGCTTTTCACGTTCCTCTGGGGGTAAATAGAAACTCTTCTGTTTGTAGACCCGCCCATTGCAACGCAGGGAAACTGCCAGACGATAAGACTTATGATTACCGCCAAATTTCGATTCACTTATTTCTATTTCGTACTTAAAGTCCTCGAAGGCCAAATCCTCCAGGAGGGCAGAAGTTTCCCGGTGGATTTGTTCAATGTATTCAGTGGGGTCTTCGGAGTAGTTGGCCAATTCGAACAGGCGGGAGCGGTCACAATACTTCAAAAACTCGATTGGGTTATCGATTTTCCGCTGGTTAATAGTCTCATTTAGACGAACTAGATTTTCACCTGTACAGATTCCGTTTTCCTGTAGCCCCTGGCAGAATCCTTCTAAACTGGCTGGTGCTAAGCGTGCATCCTGCTCTACCAACTGTAGGGTAAATAATAGCAGAGAAAGTTTAAGCTTTATTCCCTGCTGCTCGATCTGCCCAGCGATCATGGGCATTAATCTCTCGTTGACTAAGCCGCAGCGATCTAGTCGCTGCAGATAATCCAGCAAATTCCCCTTCACCACTTCCCAATCTTCCTCCTCCAAGGGCTGAGTCGTAAGAAACTGGGCATAGTTGGGCTCGGGCTCTCCAAACATCCTAATATTCTCTGAGCGGATCAGAAGGTATAAATAAGGGCCAGCGGCAGATTGTAGCTTACTAGTATCTAACTCGGCGAATTCTTTGGTTTGATCTTCGGTAATCAAGTCCTGTTCAAGCAACTTGACGATAGTTGAATCCATAGATTGGGTTTGAGCGCTGAGAGCCAGTAGTGTTAAGCTGGCTGCAATGATGATTCTTTTCATGTTTTCAGTTTTGCCTTGCGAAGGCAGCAGCGAGAGAGAAGCAGTTTTAGCGGAGGGGCTAGAGAGCGCCAAGGGTATAATCAAATAAATTACAATGTAAATATAATAGTTATAATCTAGAATTCAAACTTTGCAGCAGTATTAGTCTATTCGTATCTAATGCCTTAATTATAAAAAACCAGGACGATGCCCTGGCACAATACTAGCTGATCCTCCAAAGACCTATTTAGAACACCAAGAGATGCCCAAACCACTTGGACATCTCTTAAGCTCCCAGCTCATCTTATTCAACTATACCGAAGTCGAAGTCGTTTGGGAACCCAAACTACCTTCGCTTCGAGTATATACTCGCTCGAAATAGTTTGGCGAGGCCCAAACCATTTCGTTGGCGGTATAGATAGGACATGAGCGTAGTACGTCCTTTGTGGTAGTAAACCTGGTGCGTCACCAAATCTACGGTATAACGGGGTTGACGATCGCGGCCAAACGAAACCTCGCCTGTTACTTCACCAGTAGCTTTACTGATCTTTGATAAGAGCACATCTTTTCCTTGCTTATTTACGACATAATTATAGTCCCAGTAGTAGTGGCTTTCTTACGTTTACTGGCCGCTAGCACGGCTGGCACCACGTACTTAGCAGAGCCCTCCCCTTCTTGTTTGTATTCCTCTCCTCCTTCGTCTAAGGCAGTGGCTAGCGAGGGGCTCAAGCCTGCAACCTCCGTACTAGCTTCTTTGAGAATGGCCGCATTATAGTAAGACTCGCTTCCCCAGTTTCTGTCTCCACACCAATTAGCCCGGCATCCGTACCGACAATGAGTTGCCCCAAAGTCGTTACTTGTTGCCAGAGGATGTTGCCCGGCATTTCTTTCTCCCATTTTACTTCTACTTGAGCAGAAGTGGTGTGGCACAAAAAAGTAGGCTGAATACTAATAAGGTAAATGTCATTTTGTAGTTCATCGCTCAAATCTTAGGTTGGTGAATAGTAATTATACGTACCCCAAGAAGGGCGCGTAAACGGGGTATTTGCGACTTGTGAAATCGCTACTAACTAAATATAAGAAGTGAGTACTACGCTAGCGTAAGAATGTTCTGAACGACAATCTGAGAGGAGGTTTTTGTTCTAAAATGCAGGATTACAGGTGTTTAGCGCCAAACTGCGCTTCTATTTTTGCGCCATGTACTGCTCCATAATTGCTCCCAAGCGCCAGAAATCTTCTCTCTGCTTAAGTAGATCATCGATTTGCTCATTCCCCATCGGCTGCATCTTGTAATTAGGCAATTGCTCTCCGAATAGTACGTACACAAAACGGTCTACTACGCGCTCTTTCAAGGCGTGTGGTAATTGATATTTCTGCACTATCGGTTGCTCTATACCCATGTGTACAATCTCATGCGTAATGGTATTGGCGGGGTTCTCGTAATTTTTGAAAGCCCCTTCGGGAGTGGTGAACAGCGTCACAGTTCCGTTATCAGGATCATAACTCCCTCCTGTCCCGTAGAGGGTTAAGACAATTTCGTAGCGCTCAAAAAAAGTAAACTCCCATTTACGGTTGGGTGTATCCACGGCTAATTGCTGAATAAAACCGTTGATCAAGGTACGCTGGGCCTCCACCTTTTCTAGCGCTGCTTTATAGTCCTGCGGATCGAATATACTTTCGCTCAGCAATTGTTGGATGGATCCAAAATCCTTGTTACCGAAGGTACCCTCCCTCGATTTGGCAATTAGCGAATCGATCAGTTCGTGTTCCGGTAGGGAAATCTGGTAACCCTGTTCTTCCAGGAATTCTATATCGTTGATCGTACGCCAAATCGAAGTAGCCTCCTGTTCGATAGTGGGAATACCTATAGATAATCTATTAGAGGCATCCTGAGGACGGCAGGAAATACTCACCAGCACCAGCAAGGAAAGTAGCAAGAATGGGTGTATTTTCATTTGTAGCACTATCAAAACCAAACGACTCCAAAGACGAATAATATCGCTGCTCCTATCGCTAGTATACCACCGTAGAGTATCAGCTTGCCCAGGATCCTGGTTCGAGCATCGTAGATGTAGCGCTTATTACCGTCTAAGTCCGTATCCTTGCCATAAGCGTAATACAGCGCCATCCCAATTCCTGCGAAGCACAAGACAACCCCAGCGGGCGAATACCAAAGAAAAAAGAACAAACCAGCAAAAATGCCCAGCCCGTACAGGATCATTGCGCCGCGGTCTCCTTCTTGGCCCTGTTCCAGTGCCTGGTTGCGCTGCAGTTCAATTTCCAGCAGCTCTTCGTCGGGTATTACGACGCCCCGCTGTTCCAATAGAACTTTGGCTACCGCAATATTTTCGACGGTCCATTCGTCCGGCTTTTCAATGATTTCGCGAAGTTCATCATCATCCAGTTTATTGAGATAATGATTTTCTAGTTCCTCCGCACTCAGGCTCCTAATTTGCTCCGTGATTAAGTTCCGCACCTTTTTAAAATCATCTACCGGAATCTTCAAGACCACCTTCGGCACTAAACCATCTCCCACAAAGACCGAATCGATTACCGTACCACTGGATTCCAGGGAAAAGGGTATATCATGTTCCCGTAGGAAGTTGGTAAAGTCTTTGGCCTCTTCTTCATTGAGAAAACTCCGGTAAGTTTCAAAGCCTTGCCAACTTTTGCCAAGGAGATGATGATCTAAAGGTTCTTGTTTCATGCAGCACTAGGGATTCAGCTTACTTCAGGACTTCCGTTTATTCCCAATTACAGGCATCAGGCCTTGGCCCCATACCGTATTCGTCCATGAGTTCCTGGAGTCTGGCTTCCGGTGCTTCAGGTGCCTCAATTTTGGCCAATTTCAAGAGTCCTTCGTGGCGGCACTCCCAAATCTTTAGGCGCAGGCGCTGTACGCGACATTCCAATTCCTCGAAGAAATCGAACTCAAAGTTGCGCTGAAAATCATCAATCTGTTGTAGGTAGGCGATGCCTTCCTCGCAGGTGCCCGAAAGTCCTTTCATCGTCCAATCCTTCACCTGGTGGATATTATCGCAGTACTTTTCGTCAGATTGGTAGTCTTCGTAAAGTACATCACCTTGGGCCACGAAACGATCCCAAATGGCTTCAATCTGCCGACCATTAGCTTGGTATTCTTCCGTTAGATTTGCCAATTCGTTAATCTTCATCATGGTGATGGGTTCCAGCGGTGTGAGATCTGAGCGCTGTAGTTCATCAATGCGTTGGAGCATGTCGGCGCCCATTTCACATACGTAGGCGAAACCATCCATAATGTAGGCCCGAATCAGCGGCTCTTTGGTACAATAGTCGTAACCATACTGCCCCATATAGCGGACCGTATTATCAATAATGAAGTCTTCCCAGGCTACGTTCAAAGCGGTTACTTTGGCCTCATTTCTGGCAATAGCCGCCTCTAAAGCCTGTATCTTCAGTTTCACTTCCGTGTCGGGCTCTACCGTGCTGCCGGCCCACAATTTCTTCACTTCTGCCAATGCTTCCGGACCTGCATTACAAAGATCTACAGCACCTTTTAGTACCAACTCCTTCATCTTTGGAATGGGGTTACAAGGGTACAAAGGCAGTTCGTTATCCCAACCGGGCGACACATTGGTAGCCACGTAAGAATCCCAGGCCTGGTCCAAACGTGCCATATCCTGGTAGAGCTTTTTCATGCGCGCAACTTCCTGGGCAAGCCCGGGAACATCATTCACCCGCAAGGAAGTTTTCTCCGCTAAACGCAGGGTACGGTTTTGAAAAATATCTTTTGATGTTTCAATGTCGCCCGCACAGAAGTGGTAGTAGGCGGTCATGAAGGAGTACTTGGCCAGTGTTTGCTTTTCGCAGCTCGTTTTAGCCGCTTCTACGGCTTCCAATTCATCGATAGAAACTTCTCTGGTTTCCAGAAACTGTTGCCAGATTCGGTCCATAAAATGATAGGCTTCGACTCTTGATACTAGTTCTTCCATTTTCCCGACGTAGCCAGGTATAGCTTGAGGGATTCGAGTATCCATTTCTTGAATTTCCGCCATCAGGTCTTCTGCCAATTCTACCTCGCTTTGGCAGAAGTTGGTGTTGGTATTCATCAGGAGATACTTGGCGTAATCCAAGGGCTCGTAAGCACGATTGGGTTTCCCCAAGGCACTCATGTTGGAGATCTTGTTGTTCTCCAAAAATTCCCTCCAGGTTTCATCGAAGTTACCAGTACCCGCTTGGGCAAATACAGCGTTGGTAATGAGAAGGGTGTTAACAGTCAGGCAAAACAAAAAACGGTTGATACGCATCACGATTCCAATTTTAAAGCAGATTTACGTTGGGTTTCACTTGGGCCTATTTAGATGTCTGGACGCTGACGTAACGTTTTTTTTCTTCTACTTATTCCATTTGGCCGGGCAAAAATATCCGGGCAAAGGTTGAGTTAGGCACGGCTGATTTTAATCACTTGTAGTAGCTATCCGAAGCTTATCTACCTCGCGAACCAGCTTGTCAACATCCAGGTCAAATTCACCCATAAATCGGATTATAAAGGTGTCTTTGGACCAAAAAAGTACAAAATTTGCACTGAAGCCAAGCATGTAAGTGACCCGTACATTTCCTCTCTTCGTGCGAATTCTCTTCGACCAGAAAGTATCCTGATAACCAGATGTTAACAGAACCATTTCGTTAGGTGCAGACGGAGCGGCGGCGCGTATTACCTCACCGTTTTTTAGGCGTAGTACGTGGGTTTTAGTGGTTTTCATTTGGTCAGAGCTATATTACTCGCCCTGAGCGTTCCCAATGCTATTTGTCTACATTACTCAGGGGTTTTCTAATACTACCCACAACGACATGTCACTTCGCCAAGTTCCCGCTTACACACTAACCATACCGTTCTCCAACGGTGTCTGTAGGTGCATGCTCCTCTATTTCGGCCAAGTCTGTAGCTGTCAACTTTACTTCGTGAGCAGCTATATTTTCTTCCAGGCGATGAATCTTGCGGGTGCCGGGAATAGTAGTAATCTCCTCATTTTGGCTCAATATCCAGGCTAATGCAATTTGTGCTTTGGTGGCTCCTTTACGCTGTGCTATTTGATCAATAACTTCCACAAACTTCAAGTTTTCTTGAATCGCCTCTTCCGTAAAGCGCGGTTGAGTTAGCCGCCAGTCTCCTTCCTCTAGATCAGTACGACTTTTGATTGCCCCGGTCAGGAAGCCGCGCCCCAACGGACTATAAGCAACGAAGGTGATCCCAAGCTCCTTGCACACAGCCAAAATTTCCGACTCTGGTTCACGACTCCATAGGGAGTATTCCGTCTGTAAGGCAGATATCGGATGCACTGCATGCGCCCGACGTAATGTTGGCGGATCTACTTCTGACAATCCAATGTGCTTGATCTTTCCTTCTTGCACCAATTCCGCCAAGGTACCCACGATCTCTTCTATTTCTACCTCTGGGTCTTGTCGGTGCATATAATACAAGTCAATAGCCTCTACGCCTAGGTTTTGCAGACTACTTTCACAAGCCTGCCGGATGTAATCGGGCTTGCAGTTGAGTCCTAAGAACTCTCCGTTTGGGCCACGCATAACGGCAAACTTCGTTGCCAGCGTCACCTTATCCCAGCGCCCTTGAAAAGCCTTCCCCAGCAAGCGCTCGTTCGTCCCCCAGCCATACATATCAGCCGTATCGTAGAAATTAACCCCCAAGTCAATGGCTTTGTGTAGTGTCCTGATGGACTCCTTTTCGTTGAAGGAACCATAAAATTCCGACATGCCCATACAGCCTAGACCAATGCGATTAAGATTGAGGCTGCTATGCCCCAATGTGGTTGTTCGATTCATAGTTGAATTAGTTTGTAACAAAGATCGGGGGCACCAGGCGAGTAGGTAAGACCTTAATCCAACAAGGAATGATCCATTTCAAAGATTGTCTTAAAGTCGCTCCGCTTTTCTGAACGCAGAGGGCGATTGTTGGGTGTGCTTCTTGAAAAAACGGCTAAAGTGCGTGGGCTCACTAAACCCCAGTTGATAGGCTATTTCTTTAGCACTGGCGGATGTATCTAGCAATAGTGACTTAGCAACAGAAAGTGTTCGCTCAGAAATCCAATCATTGACGGTTCTCCCGGTCTTACTCTTGATCACTGAATTCAAGTAATTGGGATGAAGATTGAGTTGCTTCGCAAAATACTGCACCTGCCGGTTGGCCTCCCGATGATCATTGCGCAAAATGCGCTTGAATTCTACTTCAACCAGCTGCTTAAAAGACCTGACAATTTG
>JBCBWU010000023.1:0-47297 GCA_039816955.1 Bacteroidota bacterium | reverse complement strand
GAGCCGCCTGTTGATTTAGAAGCTAGTGCTGCTTTTATTCAAAAAATACAGGAAGGTGTGCAGGCCCAACGGTGGTACTATTGGGGACTGCACGTAAAACCACAAACACGCCAGCTCATAGGGACCATCTGCCTATGGCAGTTTACGGAAGGCAATACCATTGCAGAAATTGGCTTTGACCTACTCCCTGCACATCAAGGGCGAGGCTATATGTCAGAAGCCCTGCAGTCCGTTTTGCGCTTTGCGAAAGAGGACTTAAAACTTAAAGCCATCCGCGGCTTAGTGCACGTAGAAAATAAGGCTTGCATCCGACTTTTAACTAAGAATCGCTTCTCGTTTGTACACGAATTGCCGCCGGAGGAAAAATTCAGTTCGGAGCAAGACCTGCCCATTGTCCTCTTCGAGCGTTTGCGTGAATAGTCTTATTTTGGGTCGTATTATTCAAGCCCACACTACACTATGCGATACGCCTTTATTGTTCTCCTATTTTCTACCCAAATCCTCGCACAAAATTTCACACCGCAAGAGATTAGCCGCTGGGAAGCGCGGGCGGCCCAAGTGGAAATTATTCGCGATAACTGGGGCATTCCACACATCTACGCCCCAACGGATGCGGATGCCATCTTCGGCATGCTTTACGCCCAGTGCGAAGACGATTTTCCCCGGGTGGAGGAAAACTACCTGATCTCCACGGGACAACGTGCGCTAGCTGATGGTGAGGACTATATCTATCACGATCTGCGCGCTCGGCTTTGGATGGACTCTACCGATGCTATCCAACTCTACAATACCGCTCCTGACTGGCTACGAGCGCTTTGTGATGGTTTCGCGGATGGTATCAATTACTATTTGCATACGCACCCCAAGGTAAAGCCTAAATGGATTACTCGCTTTGAACCCTGGATGCCATTTACTTTCAGCGAAGGCAGTATTGGCGGAGACATCACGCGGGTATCCACAGAAGGGCTGGCTGCTTTTTACGGTGGTGGTACAATGAGTTATCAAGCTCCTATGCAGGACGAACTTCTCAAAGATGATCTACTCGCCCCCATGGGTTCTAATGGCTTTGCGGTGAGCCGGCGATTGGCGACCGAAGGAAAAGGGTTACTCTTGATCAACCCACACGTTTCCTTCTTCTTCCGCACTGAACAGCATGTAGTAAGCGAAGAAGGACTAGATGTGTACGGCGCTGCTACCTGGGGGCAATTCTTCATCTACCAGGGCTTTAATGAATACTGTGGTTGGATGCATACGTCTACTTGGGCGGATGCCATAGATCAATACCTCGAAGAAGTAACGATGGGTGAGGATGGAAAGTATTATTACCGCTACGGTGAAGAACAACGCCCCGTTGAGACCGAGGAAGTAATCATTCCCTACAGCGATGGCGACAACATAAAGGAACGGGCATTCACGATCTATCGAACCCACCACGGGCCAATCATTGGTGAGGAAGAAGGTAAGTGGGTTGCCTTTCGCATGATGGATCGACCAACCGATGCCTTAACGCAGGATTTTCAACGCACCAAAGCCAAGGGCTACAGTAGCTTTCGCAAGAACATGAAAATTCGCACCAATTCCTCGAATAATACCGTCTTTGCCGACTGCAAAGGGAACATTGCTTACTGGCACGGCAACTACATTCCTAAACGTAACCCCAACTACGATTATAGCGGCTTTGTAGACGGTACCGATCCCGCACAGGACTGGGACGGTATTCACAAACTGGGAGAAATGATTGAGCTCAAAAATCCTAAAAATGGCTGGCTCCAAAATTGCAACTCTACTCCTTTCACCGCAGCTGCCGACGGGTACAATGTGGAAGCGGCAGATTATGAGCCCTACCAAGCTCCAGACTGGGAGAATTTCCGGGGTATTAACGCACGACGAGTACTAGCCAGCATGCCTACCTATAACCTAGACAGCCTGATCAAGGTGGCCAATTCACCCCAACTAGCCGCTTTTGAAAACCTGATTCCAGATCTCAAAGTCGCTTTTCAGGAAGTGGGAGGTGATGGCCGTTTGAACTCTGCAGTACGCCTACTGGTCAACTGGGACCGTAACTACGGAATATCATCTATCCCAACTTCAGTGGCTATTCTTTGGGCCGAGCGAGCCTTATCTCGGGCTTACGAAATCACTCCAGAGGAGGTAAGAAATGAAGAACTATTTGACCAATGGATTATCAAGTACATCAGTGCCGAAGAGAAACTGCAGATGCTAGAGGAAACGCTGGATGAGTTGGAACAAAATTTTGGTAGTTGGCAAACACCTTGGGGCGTTATCAATCGTTACCAGCGCCTAGACGGAGCAATTACCCCCCGCTTTGATAATCAGCGCCCCAGCCTGCCAGTGGGCTTTGCCTCCGCACGTTGGGGCTCCATTGCCGCTTTTGCTGGTAATACGGATAATATTAGCAAAAAACGCTACGGCCGACACGGCAATAGCTTTGTGGCAGCTATTTCTTTCGGTAAGCGATTAATCGCCAAAGCGATCGTTACAGGCGGTCAATCCGGCGATCCAAGATCACCTCACTTTTCCGATCAGGCAAAAGCCTTTTGTAATCGGGAGTTTCGGGAGGTGTACTTTTATCGTGAAGATGTAGAGGCAGCAGCAGAAAAGCGGTATAGACCGGGGGAACAAGCCCACGGCCGGTAGAGACGCATTGCAATGCGTCTTTACAGCAAAAGCTATATACCATTCCGCTAGAACCTCCCCCTAGAAAGCCACAAAACCCACACAATATGAATTGTCCAAGGTGTGAAGTGACCCTCGTTAACCAGCAAGTAGCTGGATCGCAAGGATATTTATCGGTCCAACAATGTCCGCAATGTGAGGGAATGTGGTTAGCCTTAGCGGAACGCCAGACCTTAGAGAAAATCATTGAACCTGTACTGTGGGAAATTCGTCAGATACCTGCTGATGTGGACCAACTGGCTGGTTTGTATTGTCCCAGTTGTACAGACCATCCTCTAATGGTGAAGGCAGATCATCACCGCGACGCTCGAGTAGTGGTTGACTATTGCCAGAAGTGTAAAGGTTGTTGGTTGGACAAAGGAGAACTAACAGCCATTCAACAAGAGCAATTCTTGAGGTCTGTCTATACTTTCATTCGCGACCTACACGCCTAGGCGAACTTAAGTCACGTTGAGACGGCGCACCATCCAACGGAGGAAAGAAGGAAAGAATCGCTGCAAGTAAATCGTCACGAGTTCTTTGCCGCCAATGAGTGCTTCATCTTTTTCTGCAGCTATAGCACGTAAAGCCTTTTGCGCAAAACGCTCCGTTGTCATACCCTGTGCCGTAGATTCAGCCTTTACTTTGTTAGGCGAGCCATCTCCCGTAAGGGCATTAATGGTGACATTGGTATTAACGTAGCCCGGGCATATCATACAGATGTGCAAGCCTTCATCAACTACTTCCGCGCGTAAACACTCAAAGAAACCGTGCAAAGCATGCTTAGAGGCGGCATAAGCCGAACGCAGCGGAGTACCAATTTTACCCATTACACTGCTGATGACCACAATCTGCCCGAAACGCTGATGCAACATAGTAGGCAATACCGCCTTGGTAACGGCTACTGTCCCCATGAAGTTAACATCCATGACTTTTTGATCAACGGATAAGACGGTATCTTTTGCTAGTGCGCGTTGGGAAATCCCCGCATTGTTGACCAGAACATTGATGTATCCAAAGTGATCAATAATCTGTTGCGCTACCACGGATACCTGCTCAAAGTCAGCCACATCCAGTGGAGCAACAAAAATCTTTCTGGGGTCGGGGCAGGCCGCTTGTACTTTAGCCAATGCGTTTTTGTTACGGGCTGAAATGGCCAAACTAGCACCCGCAAAAGCAAAAGCATACACTAGTGCTTCTCCAATACCGGAACTAGCTCCAGTAACCCAAACTACCTTATTATTGTAATCCTTCATTTACACGTGCCTTTTGATTCGCAGTAATCGGGGATAATTCCACTATGCGTATGGGCCAGGGTAACGGTGCTTTTCTGGTATTTTACCGCTTTTCAGCACTGCCGCCAATGTACAATCTTAATCCTTAATCCCAGGCAATAATTACCAGAATTCAAGTATTTCTTACGGTAGCAATGCTAACAAAAGCATTTATTTGGGGGAAAGGCTCACTTTACCTGGCTTTTTGTGACCAATTGTGGCTTCCAGCGTAAAGCGTCACGGAAGATTGGAGTAATCCGAGAGGGACAGTACTTCTGTTGATAGAATGTACCAATCACCGGGTATAACAAACTACGATTAAACGTTTAATAACACTAGCTTGGTGATAAGCTCTTCTAAAATTAGGGTTTTAATTCCTAATACTTACTTTATTTTTGTCAAAACTTCTGTGCCATGAAAAAGGTCACACTCATTCGCCACGCCAAGTCCAGTTGGGAAGATATGACATTGAGAGATCATGATCGTCCACTGAATAAACGCGGAAAACGCGATGCGCCGTTTATGGCCCAAATGATGGCCAGCAGGGGGTGGCGTCCGGATCGGATCATCAGCAGCACCGCCAATCGGGCACAAACCACAGCCCACCATTTTGCGGCCGCACTTGATTTCAGCCCGGACCAGGTTTTACTTCAAGAACGAATCTACGAGGCGTCGATCCCTACTCTGGTTAATTTGATTGCTCAGTTGGATGATGAGTGGTCGGAGGTGGCACTATTTGGCCACAACCCCACCTTTACCATGGTCGCCAACCTCTTTTATCGAAACGATTACTTAGACAATCTACCCACCTGTGGAATTGTGGAGATTGAAGCCCCAACCGTTAGCAAATGGGAGGCTTTTACTCCAGATACCGCTCAGGTGGTAGCAGTCCACTACCCCAAACAGTACTTTTAATGGCTATTCAGCTACGGTATTTACTCATTCCCCTGATCCTACTCCTGAGTGCTTGTGCCCCACAAGATGAGGCTCCGCCACCTCCTATTCCCCGCGAGGCGCTGATAGAAATCCTAGCAGAATCTTTGATTTTGGAACCAGCAGGGCGTGAAGTGCTCACTGCCAAACAGGATAGCACTTATGAGGTCCATTACGAACGACTTTTAAACCGACGCGGCTATTCCATTGATGATTTCATTGCCAGTATGCAGTCATTGCAGAGCAACCCCAAGGAGCTGGAAGCTGTTTACGAAGAGGTGCTGGAGCAAGTGCAAATCATCGAAACGGAGGTCGGGAATTAATCACCAGCTTACCTTCGATTAACAGAAGTGCTTCGTTTGTTAGAAACCTAAGCAGTACTTGACAATTTATAAACAGTTGTTTAATAATAATTTAACACCCCAATAAGCCGAATAGGGGGACAAAGCTTTACTTTTGCCACAAAGCTAGAACCGTATGGACACGGCAAAGATTCTCGTTGTTGACGACGAGCCCGATATTCTGGAATTCCTACAGTATAATCTCGAAAAAGAAGGGTTTACGGTAGTTACTGCCTCCGATGGTGAAGCAGGAATCCAAATAGCGGAACAGGAAAATCCCGATTTGATCATCCTTGACATCATGATGCCAAAGATGGATGGAGTGGAGGTTTGTCGCGTATTGCGCTCACGCCCAAAATTCGCTCATACGGTTATTGCCTTTCTTACCGCCCGCGAGGAAGATTTCTCACAGATTGCCGCCCTGGAAACCGGTGGGGATGATTACATCACCAAGCCAATCCGCCCACGGGTATTCTTGAGCCGGATCAAAGCGCTACTACGCCGTGGTAGCCGCAGTGAGCGCGAGGAGGTGGAGAACACCGTACAAATGGGAGACTTAGTCATTGATCGTGACCGCATTGTGGTCATGCGCGGTGAGGAGACCATCGAACTTGCCAAGAAAGAATTTGAATTGATTAATTTACTCGTTTCCAAACCAGGAAAGGTGTTCTCTCGTGAGGAGATTTTCAACAAAGTATGGGGCACCGATGTAATCGTAGGAAACCGTACGATTGACGTGCATATCCGTAAACTGCGGGAGAAAATAGGTGATCACTACATCAAGACCATCAAGGGTATTGGTTACAAATTCGAGTTTTAACTCAGGCTTTCGCTTAAGTATGGCTATGCTAAAAAATTCGACACCACAGCAAATTGCAGTATTCGTTGCTTTCCTCATAACCGCAGCGGGAAGTACGTTCTTTGCACTGATTATCCTGGCCGCTAACATCACTAATTTTAAACTCCTTTGGCTTAGCTTTCCACTAGCGCTATTTGCCATTTCCTATGCGGTGACGATTTACTTCCTTAAGAACTATATCTACCGGAAAATCAAGCTCATTTACAAGACGATCCACCAGCATAAGGTGTCTCCGAGCGAAAAATCGACTACCGTAGATATCAAGTCTAACATCTTGGAAGAAGTAGAGCGGGAGGTGAGCGATTGGGCCGCTATGCAGGAAGCTGAAATTGCGAAATACAAGTCGTGGGCAGAATACCGGCGGAAGTTCATTGGTGATATCTCACACGAACTAAAAACGCCCATCTTCAATATCCAGGGCTATCTCCACACCTTGCTTGACGGCGGTATGGACGACGAGAAGATCAACCTCAAATTTCTGCAAAAGGCTGCCAAGAACGTAGAGCGCCTCTATACCATTGTGGAAGATCTCAGCGCGATATCTCGATTGGAAACGGGTGAGTTAATTCTAGAAATGCAGGTCTTTGACATCAAAGAACTGGCAATGGAAGTACTGGAAGACTTAGAGTTTAAGGCCAAAGAAAACAAGCTGCAGCTGGAACTCAAATCAGGCGCTGACCAAAACTTCCGCGTCCGTGCTGATCGGGAAAGCGTGCGTCAAGTACTGGTTAATCTAATCGACAATAGCATTAAGTACGGTAAGCTACAGGGCATCACCAAACTTGGCTTCTACGATATGGATAAGTACATCCTGGTAGAGGTGGCTGATAATGGTATCGGTATTCCCAAGGAACACCTCCCGCACGTCTTCGACCGTTTCTATCGCGTGGATAAAAGCCGTTCACGCCTCCGCGGTGGCTCTGGCCTGGGCCTATCTATCGTAAAGCACATCATGGAAGCACACCAGCAAACCATTAATGTGCGTAGCACGAAGGACTTGGGTTCTACTTTTGGGTTTACGCTAGAGAAGGCGTAGAGCAAGTAACTTACCTCTTTCCTAAAACAACCGCTTCCGCTGAAAATACCAGGCCACCAATAAGCTGATCATAATAGATACGCCAATAATGATGGAGCTCATGTAGGGAAACTCCTGCGCGGGCAAGGGTACGTTCATGCCGTAGAAACTGGCAATGAGAGTAGGCACCATGAGGATGATAGTGATGAGCGTAAGGCGCCGGATAGTCAAGTTGAGGTTATTGGAAATGATGCTGCCGTACGCATCCATCGTACCGTTGAGGATATTGGTATAAACGTTGGCCATTTCCAAGGCCTGACTGTTATCGATGATGATATCCTCAAAGAGGTCAGCCTTATCCTCATCGGTCCGGATTTGTAGGAAATCGGTGCGCTTCATCTTCATCTTCAGCAGTTCGTTAGCGCTGAGGGAATTCATGAAATAAACGAGTGACTTTTCGATGCTCAGTAGTTCTACCAGCTGTTTATTGCGGCTGGAATCGTAGAGTTCTTTCTCGATCAGATTGCGACGTAGATTCAGCTTCTTCAAGCCCGTGAGGAAGCGGTATACGTTTTGCTCCATGATCTGCAGTACGAAAGCAGAATCATCGCTGGGGTTGAAGTGCTTGATCTTATTATCTAGGAAAAGCTGGAGCACCGGATTTTCGTAAGAGGTAATCGTCAGCAGGTAGCCCGGCAGCAAGATGATACCTACCGGAACGGTAATGTAGACCGCGTCATTCTCTTCCTTAATGCTATTAAGTACGGGGGTATTCAGTACGATCAGGCGCACGTCTTCTTCGCGTTCGTAGCGGGAGCGCTCGTCAATATCCAGTGAGTCGGTCAAGAAATCCAGGGGGATATCGAACTGATTAGCCACCTCTTCCAGCTCCTCGTGCGTGAAAGGGGGTTCGATATTGATCCAGCAACCTTGCTGGTGTTCATCTAACTCCCGCAAGCGCCCATCCTCCTTGATTAAATACCGAATCATACCTGTACTTTCCAGTGCGCGTAAATTTACAATAAATATGCTGAGGCGGAAGAGGTAGTTAACATGCTTACGAAACTTTCGAAGTTTCGTAAGCATTAGGTAAACTGGACGTTAACCCACTAACAACTTCAGGCTCTCCGCCATAATCTCTTCCAATTCGTTTCCCAAACGGTATACCCCCTGCTCCTCCGCCATTTCATTTTGATACAAGGGCAACTGGGCTACCACTCGGGCTTCCAGTGCCTGTAACGACCATAGTAAGGATTGCATTGCCCGTTCTCCACGAGGCGGATGAGGAGTAAAGGTGATGGGTAAAACAGGTTTCTGCTGCAGTTCTCCGGAGGTCGTTAGCCACTCCAAGGCATTTTTGACCAGAGCAGGAAGGTTATGCAGATATTCGGGAGCAGTTAGTAAGACGGCATCACAATCTGCCACTAGCTGCCGCCACGCATCTACCGCCGGTGGCCAAGGTGCACAATCGGTTTGGGGAAGAAACAAAGGAAGCTCACTCAAATCAAAATAGGCCCAGTCGTACTGTGGGAAGGTATCGCGCAGACATTCAAGTAGGCGCAGGTTGGCACTTTCCGGCCGTACAGATCCAGAAACACACAAGATTTTCGCCATTAATCTTTTGCTTTGGTAAAGTTATAATTGAGCACTAGCCTTCTTAATCTACGCAACGGGGTCAGCTTCTTGCTTCTTACGACCATTTCCAATCTGCCCGTTTTCCGATAGGATAATCGCAATATTGCGGGTAGACTCAAACCTGGCGCAGACGATAATTAACATGACCATAATAGGAACACTGAGTACCATACCGATCACACCCCAGATCGCTCCCCAGGCAATCAAGGAGAGAATCACCACCAGTGGACTAATATTAAGTGAATTCCCCATGAGGCGTGGCTCAAGGAAATTACCAACGACTACTTGTATCACGCCTACCCCCAATAGCACCCATAGACCAGGCATAAAGGTCCCGGCTTGTAGTACTGCAATAATCGCCGGGAAGGTGGTAGCAATAAGCGAACCAATACTAGGAATGTAGTTAAGCAGGAAAATAATGATCGCCCATAGCAGCGGAATATCTACACCAAGCATTAAGAGTACAAAATAGCTCAGCAGACCAGTAACAAAGCTGGTAAAGGTTTTGATGGAGATATAACTCCCGAACGAAACATCAATATCTTTCATTAGCTCGAGCGTTTCCTTATAGCTATCCTCATCGCGAAATAGCAGGCGATGCTTGATCGAAAAAGTGGACTCTTCTAATATGAGGAAGATGACGTAGAGTACGATCATGAAACCATCACTGAGCAGTTGGCTCAGGCTGTTCACCACCGGTTCCACTACTTGTGTGAAATCAAAACTACCGGAGAAGTTTTGAATGTAATCGATCAAATCAAAGCTGTAGCGCTCTTTGATGAATTCATTCATGACAGCCAGGTTAGCCTCATAGCTGGGAATGGCGTCGCCAAAACTCTCCAAACTCGTGACCAATAGGCGAGATACAAAAGTCAACACACCAAAAATGATCGCAAAGACCAATGTGTTCTGTAACCAAAGAGGTAGATAGTCTCTAATAAATCGATTCTGCGCTAACCAATCTCGGATATCCTTTACCAGATACCAAATCAGTAAGGCTACCACGAATGGCAACAAAAGGGCTTTAGTAACGACTAAGATGTAGACGATAGCCATCAGTAAAATGACCGTATGGGTGGTTTTGATCATGTCGATGAAACTGGGTTGGAACGAAAATACGACAGTTCATCAAGGAAAATACTACACTTCATCACAAAAGCTAGGGGAAATAGACGAGGAGACGCATCTTTGATATAGAGATTGATAGTTGAATGGGTTGAGTAGAGACGTATTGCAATGCGTCTGTACGCCCAAATTAGGAATTACCTGGACCCAAAATGGAGTAACGTGGCACTATGAGTACCAATATTCCGTTCGCTAGCGCACAAAAAATGTTCGTTTTCGGACAGTTCGAGACAGCTCAAAAACCACAAACAAAGCGTAACCCACTAAAAACCAGGCCAATAAGAAAAAACCACTTTTCGGCACAGCACTTGCCTAATATAGAGTGAACCCGATTTTGACCCGACATAAAACCTGAAAAGATGAATCACCCGACTGTAATTTGCATTTTGTTCTCCTTACTATTTATGAGCGTAGCTCCTGGACCTGCTGTTGACACGAGTGCCGTAGAGACAGGAGCACTTACACCACAGGAAATGGAACTCCGTGACTATTTGTGGGAAGAGTTGCAGGCTGATGGCCTGGCAGCAAGCAACCAAGCCGTGGTGATCGAGTTTGAATTCCACGACTTATTCATCAACGAAGAAATTCCTGGCTATGCACAGATGCTGAAGTACCAGAAGATGCTCCGCTCATTTGGTGTTACTTCAGGTCCACAGCGGCAGATTCATCTGTCCAGCAACGGTGGCTTAATCATTGGTGATTTTAATGATTGGGGAGAAATGTTAGGCGAACCTGTAAGAATTGGCCTAGCCGTAGCCACTAACGAATAAAGAATACTCAAAATACACGCAACGCACTACTCAAAATACTACACTCATGTATCCAAATACAATCGACTACAGCCCCCGAAAAATCAAGAAGCAGCCTTCTGCAAGTACCCGACTGTTTCGTAGCCTTCGTCAGTTCTTTGCGGCCTTCCTATTCTAGGTAGCAGCATATACTAACGATGTAGCTCATAAACCTTTGCAGGAGCTATCGCCATAAGAGCCGGCCAGTTAATCTGGTGGGCTCTTATTTTTTGCCAAGCCTGCACTGCACTTGTAATTTGCTCCGCGCTACTTGCCCCCAGTATTACACTTCCTACGGCGGGCTGCTGGAGTACATAAGCAATGGCCAAGCCAGCAGCATGTTCACCTACCTCCGCTGCCAAGGCCTGGTACTGAGCAGTTACCGTATCGACACTGTGGCCCAGATAATCTCGGCTAGGCTTTCCCGCCAATAACCCTTTGGCCAATGCCCCGCGAACCAGCGCATACTGGCCAGCAGCATGCAGGTTTTGCAGCGTAAACTCTTCCGGACGACGGTCCAATAGGCTGTATTGGGTCATACAAGTGCTGCCTTGACTATTAGCGGTCCAATTGCGGATGACATTGGGGCGAATGCTTGATATTCCGTAAGCCAGAATCTTACCGGCCGACTTTAGCTCCTCGAAAGTCCCAATAATTTCATCCCAGGGATCATCAATGGTACCACCGTGGAGCTGATAAAGATCTAGATAATCGGTATCCAAGCGGCGCAGGCTATCTTCTATTGCTTGAAGTATATGCGCCCGGCGCGGCACCCAATCCCAACCACTGCCGTCTGCTCGCCACCGGTTTCCCACCTTAGTGGCCAGAAAAACCTCCTTTCTACGGTGAGCCAACACCTTGCCAAGAATGCGCTCATTCTGCCCTTTATCATATAGGTCAGCTGTATCAAAGCAGTTGATCCCCTGGTCCAGAGCTGCGTGAATAACGGCTTGACCAGTAGGTTCATCATGAAAGGACATTGCGCCCAAAGCTATACGCGAAAGAGCTTGAGTGGCAAAAGAAGGAGTGTAATATTCCATGAGCTGGCAATTGTCTGAAAGCGGACCGAATTCCGGCATAAAATCTGGCCTCGGTCAACAACTTGGGTTTTTGAATAGTTACATAAAAGCATGACTCTAAACAAATCTTTAGTCAAAACAATATGAAAAAACAAGCTATTTGGAACGGGCAGGTTATTGCAGAGAGTGATGACTTGGTGAATGTAGAAGGAAATTACTATTTCCCGAAGGCAGCCATTAAGTCGGAGTACTTCAAAGATAGTAGCACGCATACCGTTTGCCCTTGGAAAGGCACTGCTTCTTACTACAGTATTGAAGTAGACGGACAAACCAATGCGGATGCAGCCTGGTACTACCCCACCCCAAAGGATGCGGCTAAAGAAATTACCGAACGAGTAGCATTTTGGAAAGGTGTAGAAGTACGAGATGTGGAATAATATGAGGTGAGCTTTGCCCTTTATCTTTATTTTGAAGCATAAAATTTCCTGGCAAGCCTCAGTGTATTAGCCTCCCTCCTGAATTATAACCACTATATCTTTCTTCATGACCACCTCACTTAACCTATCGGACGCCCGTAAACAACTGCTGCGCTATCAACAAATTCGTACTTGGAGTGTCCGCCTTTGCGAACCGCTCCAAGCCGAAGATTACACGGTCCAACCGATTGGAGACGTAAGTCCTCCAAAGTGGCACCTTGGGCATACTACCTGGTTCTTTGAGAATTTCATTTTGAAAGATCAGCTAGCTGGTTACGAGCTATTTGACGAACGGCTGAACTGGTTTTTCAATAGTTATTACGAAAGTCAGGGGCCACGTATTCTGCGCACTAACCGTGGAAATATGACCCGGCCAGCAACGGAGGTCATTCTTGCTTATCGTGCTCACGTAGATCAGCATTTGGAGCAATTTATTACCAGTTTCGAAGAGCATTTACCTAAGGACCTCAATGAGTTATTGGAAGTAGGTCTACAGCACGAGCAACAGCATCAGGAATTACTGGTAACGGACTTTAAATACATTTTGGGTACCAACCCACTATATCCCGTTTACCAAGAGCCCAAGAGCAAGGCAGCAGCCGAAAATCGCCCGGAGGGCTGGATTAATATTGAAGCCGGACTTTACCAGATTGGTCACGAAGGAGATGCCTTTTGTTGGGACAATGAACTGAGTCAGCACCAAGTGTACCTGGATAGTTATGCACTGAGCAAGCGCCTGGTAACCAACGGTGAATACTTGGCTTTCATGAAAGATGGAGGCTACGAACGCTTTGAGCTCTGGCAGATGGAAGGGATCGAATGGGCCCGTCAGCTAGACAGCAAAGCACCACAATACTGGTACGAACAAGATGGCGAGTGGTATCACTTCACGCTGGGTGGCTTGCAGCCTTTAGACCTAGAAGTGCCTGTTACGCACATAAGTTGGTTTGAGGCAGATGCTTACGCCCGTTGGGCCGGCCATCGTTTACCTACCGAACAGGAGTGGGAAGTGGTTTGCAAAAAGCGACATGCCGTAACAGTGCCAGACCTTGGCAACTTTGTCGAAGATCAAGCTTGGCATCCCGTCGCGCCGCAAAATGCAGAAGACGATCAGTTGCTGGGCAATGTGTGGGAATGGACGAATAGCTCCTATCTCCCCTACCCGCGCTACCCGCGCCCGGAAGGTGCCCTGGGTGAATACAACGGTAAGTTTATGATTAACCAAATGGTGCTGCGCGGTGGTTCTTGTGCCACTCCAAGGAGCCATATCCGATCAACCTACCGCAACTTCTTCCAGACAGATAAACGCTGGCAATTTACCGGTATTCGCCTGGCCAAAGACTGCTAAACGCTCCTCCTTTTAACCTTAAAAAACATCCCTAAGTGTCAAGTTCCGCCCAACCGCAAAACCAAGCCGATATGCCAAGTCCCGCCATTACTGAAATCAGCACCTTCGCCGTGGATGTGGAAGAAGGACTGAGTAAGTATCCTAAACAGCTGCCGAGCAAATATTTCTACGACGCTACCGGTGACCAATTGTTTCAGGATATCATGGCCATGCCAGAGTATTACCTGACCAATTGTGAGTTTGAGATCTTTAACGAACAAAAAGGAGATATCCTGACCACCATTGGAGATACGCCTTTTGAGCTCATAGAACTTGGTGCGGGAGATGGCACCAAAACCAAGCTCCTACTAGAGCATTTCCTGCAGGAACAAGCAGATTTCACCTACCGCCCTATCGATATCTCTGGCAATGTACTGGAGCAACTAATGACGGCCTGTGCCCAGGAGTTTCCAGAACTGGAGGTGGCCGCGGTAGAAGGCGACTATATTGAGGCGCTCTACCAGATTCACGAAGAGCACAACCATCGACGTAAGGTGGTATTATTCTTGGGCGGTAACATTGGCAATTTTCCCCTACCGGAAGCACAGCAGTTCCTACGCGAACTCGCTCGCTGCATGGATGCTGGCGATCTATTGCTAACTGGTTTTGACCTCAAGAAAGATCCCAGCGTTATCCAGGCTGCCTACGATGATGCAGCGGGCATCACCGCTTCCTTTAACTTGAACTTACTACACCGCATCAACCGCGAACTCGGTGGCAACTTTAACTTGGACCAGTTCTTCCACTGGGAGACCTACAACCCACTCAATGGTGAAGCTCGTAGCTACATCGTGAGCAGGGTGGAGCAGAACGTCAACATTGATCAACTGCACCTTTGCATTCACTTCGAAGCCTGGGAAGCTATCGCGGTGGAAGTCTCCGCCAAATATGGTAAGCGTGACATTATTGACCTGGCCCAAGAGACTGGTTTTGCGATAAAGGCTAACTTTACGGATAGACGGAACTATTTCGTAGATAGCCTATGGGAATTAAAGGCCTAAGTCTACTGCTAATTTTGGCAGGAACGAATCTGGTACCACTACCAGTACCCTACCCCACTGTTACTTGATTGCGGCACAACAAATTGGTTGTACAACTACTGCAGCTTCACCTGAGCTCCAGCCCTACATCAGTGCTTATTGTCTTTACGATTTTTCACTTGATTTGTGTGAAACGCCCATCTTTTTCCTACCGGAAAGTATCGTAGAAATTGTGGTACAATTAGGTGCCGTTTCCTCTACTAGCACTGCCGCTGACCAAAACTGGCAACAACGCCCCGATTCCTTTGTGGGTGGCCTGCATTCCAGGGCCTACATGATGCAAATTGAGCACCCGGGTAAAGCTTGGGGCATCCGTTTCAAACCGGGAGCATTTCGGCATTTCACTTCACTACCGGTTCACGAGCTCAAAAACCTACTAGCCTCACCCACAGAAATCTGGGGAAAGGAAGTAGAACAGTGGCTTGATACCATCAGTAAGACCAAGGATTCGGAAATACTTCACCGCACTACCGAACGCTTCCTAAAGGCTCAGTTGAATCCAGCTCACGCACATTTTCCGGTACGAACGATCTGGGCGTACATCCAGCAGTCCAAAGGGCAATGCAAAGTGACTGAGCTTGCGCAACTGGCCTGCCTAAGCAGTGCTCAATTCCGCTTGCGCTTTAATCAGTATTTCGGTCTGGCGCCCAAACCTTTCTTGCGACTTTATCGCTTGCAACAAGCGCAACAACAATTCCATCCCCAAACGGCGTTCACAGAGCTTGCCTATTTATCGGGTTATTACGATCAGGCTCACTTTAACCGCGATGTTCGCTCGATCACCCATATGTCGCCTAGCGAATTATTTGCCCTTTTGCGGTAGCAGATCAAGATTGATCAAAATTCCAGCGTTTTTTACAAGCGCACTTGAGGGATCAGCAATAGTTTTACCAAAAAACTTCCATGCTGTCTAGATACCTCTACATTACAGTCTTTTTATGGGTCGCTTTGCCGCTTGCTGCACAAACCAGCATATCAGCGCTATACAGTCAAGGTAAGTACGAAGAATGTATGGCCTTAGGCATGGAGCAACTGACCAAGAACGCCCAGGATTCAGTGGCCCTCTTCTTCCAGGGCTTATGCTACATCCAGCAAGAGAAATATGAAACAGCCTATCTGCATTTGAAAGATGCAGAGCAAACGGGCTTTCCGCAAACGAACGCTTGCCTGGCACAACAAGCGCTGTGTTTGACGCAACTAGGCGAAACGACTACAGCTTTGAACACTTTGGGTAAACTGGTAGAAGAAGGTTTTGGGAACTATACCATCATCAGCCAAGACGAATTTGCACCGCTCCACGAACATCCAAGATTTCAAGCCTACCGGGATAGTGTCCATCGGCGCGCCTTTCCTTGCCATTACGACCCCAATTACACTCATTTTGACTTCTGGGTAGGAGAATGGGAAGTATTCGCGGGCGAAACTAAGGCTGGAGAAAATGTGATTACCAAACAAGAGGGCGGTTGCGCTGTGCTGGAGCAATACACTACTGCCCGCGACTATGTGGGCCAGAGCTACAACTACTACGACCCCGCCGATGGCCTCTGGAAGCAGATATGGATTGATCATACCCGTGGTATCTCCAATTATGTAGAGTCTGATCGGAAACCAGGCTACCTACAGTTCATATCTACGGACAAGAGCCACCCCACCGGCTACGCTAACCTCCGCATGACCTTTACACTAAACGATGACGGCTCCGTTCGTCAACACATGGAACAGCAAGATGCAGAAGGTAAGTGGCAGACCGTTTTTGATGGCCGCTATGTGCGTAAAGCTTCATCACAATAGTTTAGGTGAGTTTCCCATTTGCAGTTTTGCTAAGGCATATTGCATTCTGGTAAACTCACCGTACTAAGTACTGAGTATAAAGTACTTGGTAAAGATGAATTTGCAGAAATCAAATCCAAGTACCCAGTACTATCTACCATTTACCGTGAACTTCGTACGGCATAAGTCACCAGCTATCATCAATCCCTATTCGAAGTTCACAATTTGAAATCACCTGACTTAGTTAAATGCGTTTCTTGAGAACTACTGCGACCATCCTAGTGGCAGTAGTTTTTTACGTTTGATAGGTTTGTAGAATTCAACTCAAAATCCTGTTCTTTGCCAGGGCTTAGGAATACTGGTTTATTGAAACTTTCGATTACCTTTTCTGCCTTTGAAATATCAATTATTGAACCCGCATTTGTTCAACGAGATCATTAGAATACCCGCCATGAGTAAAATTAGAATAGCACTAGCATTACTTTTCATCAGCGAACTAGCATTTTCACAAGTTGTATTTGATAATCGAGTCGTAGTGGACCAGACAGGATTAGCCAACCAGGTAGAGAGCGTCTATACTGCTGATCTAGATGGGGACGGGGATTTAGACCTTATCTCTGCCTCCAGAGCCGACAACAAAATTGCCTGGTACGACAACCTCGACGGAAATGGCAACTACGGGCCACAGATCGTTCTTTCTACCGATGCAGAGAATGCCGTTACCGTGTACGCTGGTGATATCGATGGCGATGGTGATATGGACATCTTATCCGGCTCTTTTGATGACGAAAAAATTGCCTGGTACGAAAACACCGATGGGCAGGGCAACTTTAGTGAAGAAATCATTATCAGCCAAGATGCGAACGCCGTCTTTGGCGTCAATTCTCTCTATGCCGTAGACATGGACGGGGACGATGACCTGGATGTTCTGGCCAGCTCTTTCTTTGACAACAAGATATCGTGGATTGAAAATCTGGATGGGCAAGGTAGTTTCGGGCCTGCACAAAGTATCACCACCAATCTCACCTTTGCTTTATTTGCTTTTCCAGCAGACCTGGATAACGACGGAGATATGGATGTGATTGGCGTATCTGCTTCTGACGATAACGTTATCTGGTACGAGAACATCCTTGGAGGCGCCGCCTTTAATTCCAACCTGGTTACGGGTGCCTTGAGTAGGCCACAGCGCGCCTACTCCAGTGATCTGGACGGGGATGGCGATATGGACATTTTGACGAGCTCCTCTAATGATGACCGAATTTCCTGGTATGAGAATACCGATGGGCAGGGCGACTTTAACCTCAAGGAGACGATCTCTACTAGCGTAAACGGTGCCGTATCGATTCGTTCCGCTGATCTGGACAATGACGGAGATCAGGACGTTGTTTGCACCTCCGATTTCGACGATGAAATTGTCTGGTTTGAAAACACCAACGGGCAGGGAGACTTTGGCTTCGAGCAAATTATCACAACAGATATCCTGGCCGTAGAAGATATTCATCTGGCAGATGCTGATGGAGATGGCGATATCGATGTTTTTTCTACTTCATCACTGGACGATCAAATCGCCTGGTACGAGAATACCGATGGGTTGGGTGCTTTCACCAATTTTAATATCGTTACTCAATCTGCTGAAAATCCACAATCCATTCTAGCAGTGGACATAGACGGAGATGGCGACCTGGATGCCTTGGGCTCATCGTTCGATGATAATAGAATAGCCTGGTACAAAAATATCGATGGCCAGGCGAATTTGTGGCAGCAACAAACCATTACCAATATTGCTTTTGATGCCCGATTTGCCTTCGCTCAGGATTTAGATGGGGACAGCGACCTGGACGTCCTAGCCGCCTTTGAAGATGAAATTGCTTGGTACGAAAATGTAGATGGTGCAGGGAATTTTGGTGCTGCCCAAACCATTACCACAGATACGGACAACCCCAATATTGTACTCGCCGCGGATATTGATGGCGATGGTGACCAAGATGCCGTATCTGCCTCTTTCTTTACCGATGAAGTCGCCTGGCACGAAAACCTGAATGGGCAAGGCAATTTTGGCGCTCCGCAGCTCATCAATGTGGTCGTCTCAGCGGTTCAAGAAATTATCATCGAAGACTTAGACGGAGACGGTGATTTGGATATAGCATATGCCGATAGTTTTGGCGATAAAGTGGCTTGGCATCAAAACCTGGATGGACAAGGTGTCTTTGGTAATGAGCAAATCATCAGTACTAGTTTTGATGCTCCTGGTTCAATCGCTGCCGCTGATGTAGACCAAGATGACGACCTCGATATCGTTGTTTCCATTGGTAACGAAAATAGAGTAGTCTGGATGGAAAACGTGGATGGCCTGGGAAGCTTTACAATAGAGCACCTAGTGACTGAAACCATAGACGTACCAAGCTCCCTCAGTGTTTTTGATATTGATGGAGATGATGACCTTGATGTTGTGGTGAGCGATATCAGTACAGATGAGATTCTTTACTTCGAGAATATAGATGGCAATGGCGTGTTTGGCGTCGCTCAATTTATTTCCAATGCAGTCAATGGCAAGGTAACGCTATCCGCGGCGGATTTGGATAATGATGGGGCTATAGATCTTTTGTCCGCTGCCTCCATTAACGATCAAATTAATTGCCACATTAATCAAAGTCCAACCACCAATGAGATCTTCGGGCAAGTAATTCTAGACCTTGATAATGATGGCTGTGATAACGACGATCTTCCTATTTCTGATGTAATGGTTTCCACCGCCGGAAGTGAGGAGCAACTGGCCACGTTCACTATTAGTAATGGTGTTTACCAACTGTTCCCGGGTGAAGGCTCTTTCGAAACAAGCTTAATGATCAACGATTTTTTCACTGCCGACCCCATGTCCCAAAACTCTACTTTTAGCGATATCGGGGCGATGGATAATGTAGATTTTTGTTTAACCGCCACCCAGGACATAGTTGATCTTACCGTCAGTTTATACCCGCTGACAGAGGCCCGCCCTGGTTTTGACGCTGAATATCAACTGGTTTTCCAGAACAACGGCACGGAAACTATCAGTGATGTCCTAAGTCTGGAATACGACGAGACCAAACTCACTTTCTTGAATGCCAGCGCTCCTGTCAGTAGCCAAACCGCGAATGAGCTTTTCTTCGATTTCACAGCGCTCAATCCTTTTGAAATCAGAACCATTGATTTGTCTTTCAATGTGTTGGCGCCACCCATCGTGGAGATTGACGAAATTTTAGATTTCACCGCCACCATCCAACCTCTATCTTCTGATGCTAATGATATCGATAATCAATTTGAGCTGGAGCAGATCGTGATTGGATCTTTTGACCCTAACGATATTCAGGTACTAGAGGGAGCAACCATCCTGGAAGAACAAGTGGCAGAATACCTACACTATATCGTGAGATTTCAGAACACCGGTACGGCAAGTGCTATTAATGTGCGCATAGAAAACGTTCTTGACCCCAACCTAGACTGGACCACGCTTCAAATGGAAAGCAGCAGTCACCCCAACCGAGTAGAAGTGCGGGATGGCAACTTTGTCACCTTCTTTTTTGATAACATTAACTTACCCGATAGCACCAGCAACGAACCCGAATCCAATGGTTACGTGGCCTATCGCATCAAACCACTTGCTGATCTCACCATCGGTGATATTATCCAGAACAAGGCAGATATTTTCTTTGATTTCAACCTTCCGATCGAGACCAACACCGTGCGTACGGAAGTCGTCGAACCTGTATCTACCGATGAAATACCAACTGGCTTGGCATTTAGTGTATCTCCCAACCCTGTTGCCGATATATTAACCGTCCATACGAAAACCCCCATTCAGCGGATCAACATTTACGATGGATTAGGGAGATTGGTGCATACTCAATCGGCAAGCAATACTGTTCGTTTAGCCGGCCTCCAAGCAGGTGTCTATCTGTGCCAGGTGATGGGGGCGGGTGGAAAAGTGGGATTGAAGAGGATTGTTAAAAGTGGGGCTGGAAGGTAGCCCTATATTAGTTTCGCGGCGTTTAGCTCGTTGTTATTTTTTACGGCGGGATGAATCCCGCGGAACCAATAAAATCAATGTATAACATGCAGCATTACCTCAATCATTACGCCATTTGAGGATACCAGAACCAATAGTGTAGTAGTCTTCCCCTTCCCCAATTCTCACTCTAATTCTAATTCAGATTCTAATTCCCCAGACTGTCCCTCTCACTACAGCGTCAGCACCAGGTATTTCCCTATCTTACCCGAATAAACTCATACCACGCCGCTATGATCGACTTCATCCGTACCCCTGAGGAACGTTTCGCTAACCTTCCTGACTGGTCCTACACACCCAACTACCTAGAATGGCAGGGCATGCGCATGCACTACGTAGACGAAGGATCAGGAGAGACGATTCTGCTCTTGCACGGTGAGCCCAGTTGGTCCTATCTCTACCGAAAAATGATTCCTGGTTTGGCGGAGAAGTATCGGGTCATTGCCTTTGATTGGTTAGGCTTTGGCCGCTCGGATAAACCTACCAAGAAGGAAGACTACAGCTTTGACTTTCACCTTCGGAGTTTTGAGCACGTGCTGCACGCCCTAGACCTGAAGGACATTACGGTAGTGGTACAGGATTGGGGTGGTTTGCTGGGACTTTCAATGGTAGGACAAAAGCCAGAGCTGTTCAAGCGGTTAGTCATTATGAATACCTTTATCCCGAACGGGACCGACCCTGGAAGTACGGCATTTAACGCCTGGAGGAGCTTTGCATTGAATTCTCCAATCTTTCCTATCGGTCGGATCATCGCTAAGGGTACTTATCGGCCGATGAATAAAGCCGTCCGTAAGGCCTACGATGCGCCTTTTCCCAGTTCTAAATTCAAGGCAGGGGCTAGAACGTTCCCAGCCCTAGTGCCAATGAACCCTGAAGACCCCGCAGTACCTTACATGAATAAAGCACGTGAGGTATTGGGCCAGTGGGATAAACCCTGTTTAGTGGCATTTTCTGATCAAGATCCCATCATCGGTGGCGCAAGAAGCTTTTTTGCAGACCTCGTACCTACGGCTGAGGGTATTCCTGGTAAGCGCGTAAAGGATGCCGGGCACTTCCTTCAGGAAGATGCAGGCGAAGAAATTGCGGGCTTAATTCTGGAATTTCTAGCCAAGCACTAACGACTAGAAATAGCCCCTTTGGCCACTAGATAGATACCGTAGATCACTGCACCGTACCAAATGGAGTTCGAGGCCATAGTAGCTACTACACCACCAACGATCAGGACTAAGCCTAACGCAATGGATCCTGCACCTCCCCCTTCTTCTTCTACCTCCTGGTTTTCGAGTTGGCGGTAACGTGCTTCGACCCATTGAATGATACTATCCGCAGCAACTTCGGGTAGTTCACACTCTTTGACAATGTCTTGCACTGAACGCCCCTGATCAACCAATTGATTCACTTTGCGCTGGACTGCCCGGTTGGCCAACTGCTGGCCAGAGCCGATTACCTGATCAAGAGTATCATCTGGCAGCTTACCTTCTATCTGCGGACGGATTTGGTCGATGGTTTCACCAGCGAGAATTTTTGCCTCCACTTGCTCACTGAATTCCTTTCTGACATCGCGATTTACAGTGCGGTAGATGCGGTCTATATCTCGTTGGTAAGCACCATTTTCCTTTAGGAAAGCTTTGATTTCGTCGGCTGACTGCAACTGTAGGTAGCGCTCACGCGCCTGCGCTTCAAGCTGCTCAAGTAGTTCTTTTCGATTTGCCATAAAAGAGCACGTTTTAGGTTTTAGTTTTTCAGACTGCTCAGGGTTTTATTGTCCGAATTAAGGGGGAGTAACCTCAAACAGTTCCGTTTTCACGCGCAAATATAACAAAAAGTGCAAGCCTGAAATCAAAAAAAGAACACCAGTACATAATGAAACTATTTTGATTACATCATATCACCACATGGTTAACAACCATTTGGTACTGAACAGCCGTAGTTAGGTCTTTCACATTGAAGTGTCCATAGGGTGCGGTACTGTAGGACTTTTCCCCAGTTTGGGACGGAAGCCGACAAGTATTGACGCCGTAAACGAGGCAGCCATAGCCCACGATTTGATCCGCAGCGGACCAGATGCTATACCGATAATCGCCCTCGTAAGCAGCGCTGGCATTGATATCCACCAGATAATCAGATACGCCAAAAGGTCCGTACCAACCCCATAGGTACCCGGGATAGAAGCCATTGACATCATCACAGGTGGGTAATGAGCTGGCGTAGTAGCAGTTTACCAAACCTTGATTACCGCCCGCAATACCAATGAAACTGTCTACACTATTGGATAGGGATGAACCCACAAAGTACGAGCCGCCATCATTGGGGTCAAAGCCAGAACCACCTTTCACCGCTTTTCTGCTGAGGGTCACTCCCATCGAGTGGGAAATAATATCCACCTTGCTGGCACCGGTATAGGCAAGTACGGCTTCAATAAACTTGCGCACGTGCATCACAAATTCCTTGCTGTGGTAGTTGTTGGCAGCACTGGCGGCATCGGCGTCGCCCCAGGTGAAGGCATACAATTCAGCTTGGGAATAACCTTGATTAAGGAAGTAATTGAGTGACTCGGTCCAACCACTCTGTCCAAATTCTGTACCGACGGCTTTGTCAGAGTTGCCATGAATGAAAATAACCGGCTGGCGATTGACTGGTGTACTATTACTGGTCTTGCCACCGTAGCTACCGCCGATGATATCTGTGCGCGCAAAATCATAAGCACCATAACCATTGGCCGCTAGCCAGCTTTGAAAGTTGGAAGTAATAACTGAATTGACAGGTACACCCGACTTTTCGGTAGACTCCTTGGAATAAATTTGAGAAACATCATACCCGGCTAAACCAGGCTCCTCCCAGTCAAGTATAGCAGTACTTAAATCTGGCCCTCTTTGTTCGTTTTCTTCTTCGAGTACCGGCTCGCAGGATGCAACGAGAAGGGCGAAAAACACCAGAAGGATCTGGTATGGCTTTTTGATTAGCATGTAATTTTGGTTTTACAAGGCGAAACAAGCATTCAATCCAACAAGCATTAACAAATAAAAATTTTGCCAAGCAGGACAAATACCGAATTAACAATCAAAACCAAAATACAAAGACCACTAAGTCACTGGCAAATAGTTCCTTAGCATTCAGAAGGGTTGACTTGGTATCTACCAAGCGACCTCAAGCAGCTAAATGATTAGAGAATTTAGGGGTTGGACTCTACTTTTACGAATTGGTCAATTTGCCCTTGCATTTGCTCAAAAGTGGCATAACCACGCGCTATGAGATACAGTTTATCGGCTTTTCTGTACAATACCGTAGGATAACCACGGACGCCCCATTGCCGATTCATCGCAAATTCTGCCTGGGTAATATCACGCACCTCTTGGGAGTTAAACAGCCTCACAAACTGCTCATAATCTAACCCTAGTTCCTTACAAATAGGACGATAGAATTCAGCTTCAGTCGGATCTTCACTGCGTACATAGAAATAGTGCTGTACCAGCTCAAAGAAGTGGTGCTCCTGAGCCGGATCCATTTTCCGAGCTACTATGACGGCACGGCAGCTGGGTTCGGTATCGTAATTGAACGTTTCCCGCTCAAAGAGGGTATAGCCAAAGGGCTGTCCGGAGCGTTCGTTTACCTCTGCCCAATGGTGTTTCAGGAAATCCTGAAATTGCTCATTCCAGGGGTCTCCACCTCCCGGACGTAAGCCTCCTACTACTATACGAAATGGCAGACCTTGCTGTGCGACACTCACTTCGAGTTGGTGTAAGGCCGGAGAAATACCCCAACACCAGGAACACATGGGATCACCGACGTAGATAATCTCTTCGTCTTCCTTGAATTCCACCGTTGTGGCAGCAGAATGATCTACGTGTGGGATGGTACACAAACCCGTTTCTGGGTCGCAGTAGAAGCCTTTATTTTCCATAGTATTTTGAGCGTGTAGACTAGCAGTAAGTCCGAGCATGAAAATGATGAAGCATATCATAAGTACTTATTGGAACTCCGCACACTGGAAATAGTTGAGAACCCACTATCTTCCGGAATGACTTAACCTGTGAAAGTGTCCGTAAAATTACCACTTGAAATTCGTCCGGTCCAGATAGAGGAGCTAGAAGCTTTGCGGCAATTAGCAGAAGTAACCTTTGTTGCTGCCTTTGCCACACAAAACACCGCCCAAGACATGGAGGAATACGTCCGCAAAAGTTTTAGTCAACACAATTTTTATCTGGGTAAAGATCTACAGATAGATTTATTGATGAAACGCAAACTCTAAATCAATATGAAAACTACCATTATTATCGGAGTAGGTCCTGGTCTGGGGCTTTCGCTAGCCCGAGCTTTTGGACAGGAAGGGCTTCATGTAGCCCTCGTCGCCAGAAGCGAAGCCAACCTAACAAGTTACCAGCAAATACTGGAGGCAGAGGGTATCTCAAGTAGCTCACACGCTGCCGACATTAGCGATTTTTCGGCTTTCCGCAACACCTTACGGAACATCGCTCGCCAGCATCCGGTGGAAGTCGTTGTTTATAATGCCGTCAAAAGACAATTCAACACACCTCTCCAACTTGATGTGGAGCAAATGATCGATGCCTACCGCATTGATGTAGCCGGTGCCTTATTAGCTACGCAAACCGTCTTGCCCTTTATGCAGGAAAATGAAAGTGGCACCTTTCTCTTTACGGGTGGTGGTGCTGCACTCCATCCGTGGACCCAGGCGCCTACCATCACCATTGCAAAGGCAGGTATCCGCAGCCTAGCCTACATGCTAGCTGATGAACTCAAGGCAAGCCCTATTAAAGTAGGTACCATCACTATATACGGAATGATTAAGGATGGTACTGCTTTTGATCCGGCCACAATTGCTGAGACTTACGTGCAGCATTATCGTGCGGGAGTACCGGAGGTGGAGGTGGATTTTAGAGGTTAGTTGGATTAGTGAATTTAGTTGGGTTGGTTGAATTAGTTGATTTGACCTTCCTTCGTCGAAGCTGGGCGTAAGTGGAAAATGGTTCAAAAACCTGAGGTGCCCTTGGGTGTCTTGGTGGTTTTAAAAAAAATCACTTCTCCTCTTGACTTACTTAACTTTTGAGTTTAACTTTACGGTTAATTATGGCAGAAGACAAAGAGCAGTTGATCTTAGAAGTAGCGCGAAAGCAGTTTGTGCAGAAGGGATTTGCGGCTACCAAGATGCAAGACATTGCGGAAGAAGCAGGGGTAAATAAAGCTTTGCTGCACTACTACTATCGTTCAAAGGCGAAGCTCTATCATCAGATTATTGTGCAGACGTTGGATAAGATGATTCCACGTTTTGCGGAAGCCATGGCTAAAGAAGGAACGTTTTGGGAGCGGGTGGACTACCTGGTCACAACGTACATAGAGCTACTTATAAAAGAGCCAGATATTCCGTTTTTTATCATGTCAGAAATATCGCAAGAGCAGGATCGGTTTGTTAGTGAATTGAAGCTCCGGGCACACTACTTTCCTGCGGCTCAAGGCTTTGTTACGAGCATGCAAGAGGAAATGGCAGCAGGGCGACTCAAGCAGATACCACCACTACATATTTTACTGAATATTACGAGTATGACAGTGTTCCCATTCGTTGCCAAACCCGTGTTTTGTACCATCTTTAACTTTCCTGAAGGATCTTTTAACCAACTAATGGGAGAACGAAAAGCAATCATCATGACCTTCTTGCGAGCGGCCTTAGAGCCTGAGGGTTCGTAGATTTTTTTGCGCCCCATTTAACCCAAAATTTAAACCTAAAAATCAGCACGCATCATGCTAATTATCAACCAGATACAAAAGTCGACACTACTACTCATAGCCCTTCTAACAGGAGTCAGTTCGGTATTGTTTGCGCAGGCAGATGCTAGGAGAAGCTTGTCATTGACCGAAGCATACACCCTACTGGAAGCACGCTATCCCGCCTTACGGAATGGGTCTCTCTGGGGGCAGATTCAGCAGCAGCAAGAAGCGCAAATCAGTGCTGATTACCAACCCGGGCTACACTGGAAAACAGATGCTAGAGTGCAATCCGAGAGCGTACAATTAGATACACCAGAGGGGGGAGCTTTGCCCTTTGAAATCAGCCAACCGCTGGTAACCGCACAGACTTATTTAGAGGGTACCTACCTGCTGCTTGATGGTGGGAGCGAAGATGCTCGAAAAGCCCTCTTGGCCGCCGAAACTGCCGTGCAGATACAAAGCGTAGAAGTAGATCGGTATCAGCTGCAAGAGCGGGTAAATCAGCTTTTTTTAGGGTTGAGTACCCTACGCACCCAGATTGGCCTTTTTGAGCTATCGATAGCCGATATTGATGCCCGGCTGGAGCAGGCCCAAGCGGCAGTTGACAATGGAGTGCTACTGGAAAGTGAGCTGTCTAAACTACAGGTGAGGCAAAAAGAGCTACTGGCGCAGCAAAGCAACATCAAATACCAGATCGTAGGCACGATAGAGAGCTTGGAAGATTTACTAAGCGTACCGCTGAATCCTGAGGTAGAGCTGATCTATCCCGAACTGGGTGAGCCAACAGTACTACCTGCGATAGAACGTCCGGAGCAAGAACTATTCCGCTGGCAACAAGCCGCTATACTGGCACGTGAGCAACTCATAGATACCGAGAAGCGCCCCAAGCTTAACCTGTTTGCACAAGCCGGCATAGGTTACCCCAACCCTTTAAATCTACTCGATAGCGATCCGGCGCCTTACGCGCTCTTAGGGATGGGGATGAGTTGGAAGTTGATCGATTGGAATAAGAGCAAACGACAAAAAGAAGAGTTGACATTACGAGCACTACAAGTACAAAATCAGCAAGCCAGTTTTGAGTTTAACCTGCAGCAACAAGAGGCCAGCTACCAGGCGGAGATTCAACGACTGCAAGTACAAACGGAATACGACCGCGAGATTGTAGCCCTGCAGGCCACTATTCTAGAGCAATCGGCAGCACAGCTGGAGGAAGGCGTGATTACAACGGCAGAATACCTAAGCCAGTCGACTGCCGAATTACGCGCCCGGCAACAGCTGAGTATACGAGAGGTGGAGTTGTTACGGACGCAGTTGAGTTTTTGGAATGCGCGAGGCGGGTTTTGATGTATGATGTACGGTGTACGGTGTACGATGTACGGTGTATGGTGTATGATGTACGGTGTATGATGTATGATGTACGGTGTATGATGTACGGTGTATGATGTATGATGTACGGTGTATGATGTATGATGTACGGTGTATGATGTACGGTGTACGGTGTATGATGTACGGTGCACGGTGTATGATGTACGGTGTATGATGTACGGTGTACGGTGTATGATGTACGGTGTACGGTGTATGATGTACGGTGTGAAAGGTGGAGTTGAAGTGACAATGAAAGTAGAAGTTTGATTGGGAGTGAATACAGCAAAGCAGAGGCGAGGCGCGTAGAGCAGAGCCTGGCCGCAGGGACGAGGAGGACCAGGGATGGGCGTGGAGGGGCAGTGGCCCGTAACAGACAGCATGGCACCTAGTGCGCTAGCACAATGGTGGGGCCCCAATTGGAAGAAAGAATAAAACAAAACACAGATCATGAATAAGATAGTGATTATAGGATTAGTCTTGGTGCTATTGGGCTGCCAGGATAAGGGTGTACGCTCGGATGCTTATGGCAACTTTGAGGCGACTACCGTGCTAGTAAGTGCAGAAGCACGGGGGCCATTACTACAGCTGGATATAGAGGAGGGGCAACAACTGACCGCCGGGCAAGCGATAGGCCTAGTAGATACTGCCCTATTGCACTTGCAACGCGAACAGGTACGCGCAAGCATGGGTACCTTGCCAAAGAAACTGCAGAATAGCCTAGCGGAGATTGCAGTAATGGAGGAGCAACAGGCGAATCTGACCAGAGAGCGTGACCGCGTGGCACGATTGGTGGAGAAAAAAGCCGCTACCCCCAAGCAGCTAGACGACTTGAATGGGGAACTGGAAGTGGTAGCCAACCAGATAGCTGCCATAAAGGCGAATACGGGCACAGCCAACCGAGCGATAATGGCGGAAAAGGAGCCGATGCTGGCTCAAATAGCCCTTCTGGATGAGCAAATACGACGCACTTATCTGTACAATCCTTCTGCTGGAACCGTCCTAACCAAAATGGCGGAGGCTGGAGAAATGGTGAACGCAGGTAGCCCGCTGTACCGAATTGGGAAGTTGGATACGCTGAGCCTAAGGGCGTATACGACCAGTACCTTGCTACAAGGAGTAAGCATAGGCCAACAGGTGGAAGTGCTAATAGACGACGGTGCCGCAGCTTACCGTAGCCTACAAGGGACCATTACGCGAATAGCGGACCAAGCGGAATTCACCCCCAAAACAATCCAGACGAAAGAGGACCGGGTGAATCTGGTGTACGCCTTAGAAGTAGCAGTAGCTAACCCCGATGGCGTGCTAAAGATTGGAATGCCGGCGGAGGTGAATTTCAATCCGGTGAAGACAGCTAAAGCAGAGGAGTAATGGGAAGGATACTGATAGATAACATTAGCAAGTCGTACGGTGAGCAGCCGGCCCTGCACAATATCCAGCTGGAAGTTCCAAAGGGGGAACTCTTTGGGTTGATTGGACCCGACGGGGCAGGAAAGTCGACGCTGTTCCAGATTCTAACTACGCTACTCATACCGGATGAAGGAACAGCTACCGTAGCGGATTTAGACACGGTAAAGGACTACCGGAAGATACGGCAAATTATAGGATATATGCCCGGAAAATTCTCCTTGTACCAGGATCTTTCGGTGGAGGAAAACCTGGACTTTTTTGCCACGATCTTTCGCACTACCATCGAAGAAAACTATCACTTGATTCGAGATATCTACGTGCAGATTGAACCCTTCAAGAAACGACGTGCGGGAAATTTATCTGGTGGAATGAAGCAAAAGCTAGCACTTTGCTGTGCATTGATTCACAAGCCCGTGGTACTATTCTTAGATGAACCCACAACAGGCGTAGACGCCGTGAGTAGAGCAGAGTTTTGGGATATGCTAGACCGCTTGAAGGCGCATAACATCACCATTGTCGTCAGCACCCCCTACATGGACGAAGCCTCTAGATGTGAACGGGTAGCGCTGATGCAGGAGGGGCGAATACTACAGTTGGATCGCCCTAGTAGCATTGTGGATGGCTTCCAAGAGCCACTGTACGCCGTTCGTGCTCAGGAGTTTTACCGCTCACTACAGGATTTGCGGCAGGCGCACTTCACGAAACGTGTAGAACCTTTTGGCGAATTTCTTCACCTCAGTACCAGTGGATATTTTCCGGAAGAGGCCATCGCCCATTTCCTGGAAACGCAAGGGCACACAGCGATTGAGGTGAAGCGCACAGCACCGACTATTGAAGACGTGTTTTTGAGTTTAACAAGCTAGAATTATGCAAGAAGAATTAGCAATACAGGCTATTGAGCTGACGAAACGTTTTGGGGATTTCACTGCTGTGGACGCTATCAGCTTTGAGGTAAAACGAGGGGAAATTTTTGGATTTCTGGGTGCCAACGGAGCAGGAAAAACCACGGCGATCAAAATGCTGATTGGACTGAGTAGACCGAGTGCGGGACAAGCCAAGGTGGTAGGCTTTGATGTGTACCGCGAAACAGAGCGCATTAAAGAGAACATTGGCTATATGAGCCAGAAGTTTAGTCTGTACGATGATCTGACAATTGCGGAAAACATCCGCTTCTACGGCGGTATTTACGGACTCAACCGCCGGCGAATTGCACTCAAGACTGTAGAAATAACCGAGCAATTAGGGCTGGAGGATTACAGCAACAGACTGGTAGGCGCGCTGCCGCTGGGCTGGAAACAACGGTTGGCCTTTGCGATTGCTGGTGTACATGACCCAGCAATCATATTTCTGGATGAGCCTACCGGTGGAGTTGACCCCAAAACACGACGACAGTTTTGGGAAATGATTTACCAAGCTGCCGACCGGGGCGTAACCCTCTTTGTGACGACGCACTACATGGATGAGGCCGAGTACTGCAATCGCATTAGCATCATGGTGGATGGACGGATAGAGGCATTGGGGAGTCCTCGAGAATTGAAGGAACAGTTTGGGGTGAACTCTATGGATGAGGTGTTTTTGCGACTGGCCCGTCCCGACTACGCGTGAAGCTTCCGCCGGGCGAAGCCCTACTTCTAACGAAAAGTACAACCAATGGTAAAGATATTTCTGGCATTTGTGAGGAAGGAGATGTACCACATCCTGCGCGACCAGCGGACGCTGGCGATTCTCTTTGGTATGCCGATTGCGCTGGTATTGATCTTTGGTTATACGGTGACCAATGAGTTCAAGGATGCCTCGATGGTGGTGATTGATCAAGCACGGGACGAACTGAGCACAGACTTGGTAACTCACCTAACAGCCTCTGGCCATTTTCAGTTAGCTGATCAGGTACCAACTTTGCGGGATCTGGAAGCTACATTCCAAGCCAACCGCGCTAAACTAGGTATTGTCATCCCACCTGACTTTGCAAGCGCGTTCCAGCGAAAAGGTACTGTCACGGTGCAATTAATTGCGGACGCAACCGAACCCAACTACGCTACTACCCTCGTCAACTACGCCACGCAAATGATCCGTAGCTACCAGCAGCGAGAAAACCAAATGAGTATACCGCCTTACACTATTGGGGTAGAGACGCGGATGTTTTATAATCCTCAGCTGGAAGGAGCTTACAACTTTGTTCCGGGCACCGTGGCTTTCATTCTGATGTTGATTTGTGCGATGATGACCTCACTCACCATTGCTAAGGAGAAGGAAACGGGAACAATGGACTTACTACTGGTTTCCCCTCTCCCACCGATCCTCATCATCTTGGGTAAAGTTACCCCATATGCGGTGCTTTCGTTCATTGACGCTATTATCATCCTGATCCTTGGCTACGTGCTATTTGATGTACCTGTACGTGGTAGCTTGGCCTTATTGCTGACCCTCTGCCTTCTATACCTGATGGTAGCTTTAGCTTTGGGAGTACTAATCTCCACCAGAGCCCCCGATCAGCAGACCGCGATGATGACCTCCCTTTTCACCTTACTGATGCCCACCATATTACTATCGGGTTTCATTTTCCCAATAGCTAGCATGCCCGTACTGCTACAGTGGATATCTCAGATTATCCCGGCCAACTACTTCATACAGATTGAAAAGTCGATCATGCTAAAAGCAGCGGGCTGGGAAGCGGTTGCTTTTCCAAGCGTAGTACTGTTGACCATGCTGGTAGTGCTATTGTTGGCGGCCTGGCGAAATTTCAAGGTGGTGAGGACCTGAAAAATCAAAATGACAATGACAATCAAAATCAAAATGGGGCCAACCACTTTGCTACACTACAGCGGTTATGCGCAGGATGCAACAGAGGCTTCGGCAAGGAGAAAATAGGCTAGCCAATCGTCAATTCAACTACTACTTTTTTAAACCACCAAAGGCACCAAAAGAGAACTGACTACTTTTTTAACCAAATAAGGCACCTCAGGTCACATAAGAACAACTCAACCAACCGAATCCATGCAACGACTAGCATATATTATACAGAAAGAGTTCATTCAGGTGTTTCGCAATAAAGCGATGTTGCCTTTAATGACAGTGGTACCCATTATCCAGTTGATATTGCTCTCATTTGCGGCCAGCAATGAGGTAAAGGACGTACGGCTGGCAGTGGTGAACCAGGATTATTCGGCAGCAGCGCGCTTATTGATTCAAAAGATAGAGGTAGCAGAGCGATTTATTCTGGTTGATTTTCCAGTCGATGTACAGCAAGGGGATGCCCTATTGCAGGAAGGTGAGGTCGATATTGTACTCCATATACCAGCCAACTTTGAGCGGCAGTTTTATCGCGAACGAACCGGGCAAATACAGCTATTGGTTAACGCCATCAATGGGCAGCAGGCTACGGTAGGCTCCGGATACCTAAATACAATCATTCAGGCCTTTAATCAAGAAATGCGCGCGGAGGTGCAGCTAGTAGACCATGTTACGAAACCTAATCAGATCCAAACCACCTATTCTAACTGGTACAATTCTGATCTGAACTATAAATACTTCATGGCCCCAGGAATCTTAGGCGAATTGGTAACTATCTTAATTATGCTGCTCACGGCAATGAATGTGGTGCGCGAGCGGGAGATTGGTACGATTGAGCAAATCAATGTTACTCCCATCAAGAAATGGCAATTCATTCTGGGGAAAATGGTCCCGTTTTTACTCATTGGTCTAGTACTGATGTCGGTAGGATTGACCGCGGCTAAGCTTTTATTTGACATCCCTATTCGAGGCAGTATCGCTTTGATATTTGCTTATTGTGTAGTCAATCTAATGGCGGTCCTGGGGCTTGGGCTATTCATCTCTAATCTGTCTGGCACTCAGCAACAAGCGATGTTTACCACCTTTTTCTTTGTGATCATTTTCATCTTGATGAGTGGCTTGTTCACACCTATTGAAAGTATGCCTAAGTGGGCACAACATCTCACTATTCCGAATCCGATTGCTCACTTTGTGACCGTTATGCGTTCCGTACTCTTAAAAGGCAGCACCTTCACCGATATCCTCTTTCATTTCCGAGCCACAGTAGCCATGGCTGTTGTGTTTAATGGATTGGCGATTTGGAGTTATCGAAAGGTGAGCTGAGGGCATGCCTGCTCAATACGAGCCTCAAGCACGAGAATTAACATTGCATTATTAGCCAATTAAAGGATTGGACTTTGCTATCGCAAAGAGATGTAGACCAAGGTTAGCAAAATGTAGTTTGTGACTTAGCTGGATGAGGGATTCACTACTTCAACATCCGCGCTGCCCGCTGCACACCTGCAACCAGACGCTCTACATCCTCGTGGTTGTTGTAAGTACCAAAGGAAGCTCGTACCGTACCCGGAATACCGAAGCGATCCATTAGTGGCTGGGTGCAATGATGCCCCGTGCGCACCGCAATACCAAGCTTATCAAGGATAGTACCTACATCATACGGATGGGTACCATCAATGAGGAAGGAAATAACACTGGCCTTATTATCTGCGGTACCGATAATGCGCAGGCCATCAATGGCCAACAGCTGTTCGGTAGCAGACTGGAGTAGTTCGTGCTCGTGAGCGGCAATATTATCCTGGCCAATTCTTTCAATATAGTCCAAGGCAACCCCCAAACCAACAGCACCGGAGATGTCCGGTGTACCCGCCTCAAATTTGTGGGGCAATTCGTTGTAGGTTGTCTTCTCGAAAGTCACCGTAGCAATCATTTCTCCACCACCTTGGTAGGGAGGAATTTGCTCAAGCCAGTGCTTCTTACCGTAGAGTATACCAATTCCGGTAGGGCCAAAGACTTTGTGGCCAGAGAAGGTATAGAAGTCCACATCCAGTGCTTGGACATCTACTTTTAAGTGAGGTGTCGCTTGTGCACCGTCTAACAAAACAGGAATGCCACGCTCGTGTGCCTTGGCAATCACTTCCTCCACTGGGTTAATTGTACCTAAGGCGTTAGAAACGTGTACCAGGGCCACAATCTTCACACGATCAGTGAGAAGCTTCTCGTACTCGTCCATTAGTAGCTCTCCCTTATCGTTGATTGGGATCACCTTCAGCTTAGCGCCGCTCTGTTCGCAAGCCATCTGCCAGGGTACGATATTGGAGTGGTGCTCCATGGCCGAGATGATCACTTCATCTCCTTCGCGCAAAAACTTGCGACCAAAGGATGACGCCACTAGATTGATACCATCAGTGGTGCCCTTGACCAGAATGACCTCCTCTGTACTGCCAGCATTCAAGAACTTACGAGCACGCTCGCGGCCGAGCTCATAGGCATCGGTGGCCTCTTGGCTCAATTCGTATACACCACGGTGCACATTGGCATTCTGGTGCTTATAGTAAAAGTCTAAAGCATCCAATACCTGCTGTGGCTTCTGGCTGGACGCAGCGCTATCCAGGAACACGAGTGGTTTACCCCGCATATCGTCTCCGAGCAGGGGAAAATCAGCACGAATAGCGCTAATATCAAAAGCAGATTTGGTGACCGTATTAGACATAAATATTAGTTTCTAAACTCCTCAGATTACACGCTTCTTCCGAACTAAGATTCTTCTTTAGGCATTAAACTTCGCAGTAAGTTTACCCAATGCCCACTCCCGCACAGCATCGTTTGGCATAGCTTCAATTGCTTCCCCCACAAAGGCTTGCTGCAGGAGATGACGCGCTTGGGCCTCAGGAATACCGCGGCTACGCAAATAGAAGATACTCTTTTCATCTAGCTGTCCGATAGTAGCACCGTGGCTACAACGTACATCATCTGCGTAGATTTCCAACTGTGGCTTAGCATCCATGATCGCATTAGGCGACAATACCAGGCTACTGTTTTGCTGGAAAGCATTGGTCTTTTGCGCATCTTGGCGCACCATTACCTTACCGTTGAATACACCGCGAGCGTAGTCCGTCAGGATACCTTTATATAATTCATTACTCTGGCAATGCGGCACAGCGTGATCAATGAACGTTTGATTGTCAATATGCTGTTGCTTACTGCCAAAATAGACACCGTAGTAATTCGTTTCGGTATTGGAGTTCAGCAAAGTCGTACTAATATTATTGCGCACTACCTTACCGCCCAAGTCAAGAACGTAAGAACTGTAGATGCTATCGCGATCTTGCTGCACCAAAGTATTATTCACCTGTAGCGCCTGAGCACCCTCAAACTGCAGCTTGTAGTGGTGCAAACGGGCGTTCCCCTCTACCGATGCCCAGTTGGCAGTATTGGTGAAGTAGGAAGCCGAATCATCCGCTACCTGGTAACTTTCAATGACCGAGAACTCGCTGCCTTTCCGACTGCGAATAAACATCTGTGGATGGCTTTGGTGTGCTTGCTCAACTGCAGTATTCAAGTACAAACAGTGAATGGGTAACTCTACCTGCGCGTTGGCACTAACCTCGATGTACAGACCATGCTGAGCAAATGCTCGGTTGAGCGCCAAGAAGGTATTTTGCTCGGTACCTCCAGCGTGCGCAACCTGCTGCTCCATCCACTGCCGCTTTTCCTCATCTTCAATGGCTGCACTTACAGTCAACAGCTCTACACCAGCGGGTACTTTATCGAACTCTGATAGTTCGCGTTGCAATACACCATTAACAAACACAAAGGTTGCTGCCTCCAAATTTGGAATACGGAAGGCCGCTATATCTGCTGCCGTCAACTGGGTAGCTGTAGCCTCCTGGAAGTGTGTATCCATCATCCGGGCAACCGGAGCACCAGAGTACTTCCAATCTTCGTCGCGGCGAGTAGGAAACGCTTCTGCCTCCAACTGCTGATAAGCTGCTAGGCGGAACTGCGCCAGCGGATGGTTTTTGTGACCGTTTAGGCCCTGCTGATAAGTTTGGAACAACTGCTTGTACCAGTCCTTCGTAGCTGTATTTTGGTCTTGCAAAATTGCCGACATCTTAATCTATTATTACTGCCTTAGGTGGCAGGAAAGATTGAAATAATACCTAATTAGACCGTTGCACCTTGCTCCGTCTTGATCCAATCGTAGCCCTTCTCTTCTAATTCCAGCGCAAGATTCTTATCGCCACTCTTCACAATACGTCCTTCGTGCAATACGTGTACGTAATCCGGTACGATGTAATCCAGCAAACGCTGGTAGTGAGTGATTATAATAAAGGAACGCTCCTCACTTCGTAGCTGGTTAACCGCATCCGCTACTACCTTCAGCGCATCGATATCCAGACCACTATCCGTTTCGTCCAGGATCGCCAACTTAGGCTCTAGCAGTGCCATTTGCAGCATTTCGTTACGCTTCTTTTCACCACCGGAGAAACCTTCGTTCAAAGAACGCTTCAGGAACTTCTCGTCGATGCCCAACATCTTGGCCTTAGCACGTAGCAACTTCAATACTTCTACTGGCTTCAGTTCTTCCTCTCCGCGTGCTTCGCGAATGGCGTTAACTGAACTCTTTAGAAAGGTAGCATTGCTCACTCCCGGAATTTCAACTGGGTACTGGAAAGCCATGAAGACACCAGCGTGGGCGCGCTCATCCACTTCCATTTCCAGAAGGTCTTCTCCGAGCAGATCAACCGCACCACCGGTTACTTCGTATTCTTCCCGACCAGCTAGCACGTTGGCTAGTGTACTTTTACCCGAACCATTAGGTCCCATAATGGCGTGTACTTCGCCAGGCTTAACGTTTAGGCTTAGGCCATTCAAGATGGCTTTGTCCTCAACAGATGCTTGCAAATCTTTGATGATGAGCATGAATGCTATATTTAAATGTGCTTTTTTGTAATGATTTACCCTACGCTACCTTCCAGGCTAATGGCCAGTAGCTTTTGCGCCTCAGCGGCAAACTCCATTGGGAGTTCAGCGAAAACTTCTTTGCAATAGCCGTTCACAATCATGTTGATGGCGTCCTCTTCGCTCAGTCCGCGTTGCTGGAGATAGAAGAGCTGATCTTCACCAATCTTAGAGGTAGTGGCTTCGTGCTCCACTTTCGCGCTGTTGTTCTCGATCTCGAGGTACGGGAAAGTGTGTGCGCCACAACGGTCCCCCATCAGCAATGAATCACACTGTGAGAAGTTATGGGCATTTTCGGCACGCTTACCGATTTTCACCAAACCACGGTAAGAATTATCAGAACGGCCAGCAGAGATACCCTTAGAGATGATGGTTGAACGCGTGTTCTTACCAATATGAATCATCTTCGTACCAGTATCCGCTTGCTGGAAGTTATTGGTAACTGCAACCGAGTAAAATTCACCGATTGAGTTATCACCTTTTAGGACGCAGCTCGGATATTTCCAGGTAACAGAAGAACCCGTTTCCACTTGGGTCCAGCTGATCTTGGAATTCACACCTTGGCAAATACCGCGCTTGGTGACGAAGTTGTAGATACCACCTTTACCCTCACTATCACCAGGGTACCAGTTTTGTACGGTCGAGTACTTGATCTCGGCATCGTCTAAAGCGATAAGTTCTACAACAGCAGCATGCAGCTGATTTTCGTCGCGCATCGGTGCAGTACAACCTTCGAGGTAACTTACATAACTGCTATCCTCAGCGATGATGAGCGTACGCTCAAACTGACCGGTATTGGCCGCGTTAATACGGAAATAGGTAGACAGTTCCATTGGGCAACGAACCCCCTTGGGGATATACACAAAGGAGCCATCACTAAACACTGCGGAGTTCAGCGCCGCGAAGTAGTTATCGGTATAAGGCACAACGGTACCCAAATACTTACGAACCAATTCTGGGTGGTCTTGTACCGCTTCACTAAAGGAACAAAAGACGATTCCCAGCTCACCTAACTTCTCCTTATAAGTAGTCTTGACTGACACGCTATCGATAACTGCATCAACTGCAACACCAGCTAGAAACTTCTGCTCTTCCAGGGGAATACCCAACTTATTGAAAGTCTCCAATAACTCAGGATCTACTTCGTCCAGGCTTTCGTACTGAGGCTTAGTCTTCGGCGCCGCGTAATAGCTAATCGCCTGATAATCGATTGGCTCGTACTTGACGTTGGGCCAGCGTGGCTCCTTCAAAGTCTGCCAGTGGCGAAAAGCCTGCAGGCGCCATTCGGTCAAAAACTCGGGTTCGTTCTTCTTCGCAGAAATCATACGGACCACCTCCTCATTCAACCCTACCGGAAAGACCTCTGTCTCGATATCGCTGGTGAAGCCGTACTTATATTCACTTTGGGTGTGTTGTTCCAAAGTCTGCATCGATTCACTCATACTAGGCAGTGCTTTAAAATTTAGACTAAATCTAAATAAGTTGTCGTGTTGATAAGACAATATCTACTACGGAAAGTTCAGTACCATAGGTACTATTTTTCCGTATGCTTGCCGCAAAGATAAGAAAGGTGTAGAGAAAGGCTAAGGAAAGAGGAGATCAAAGTGACTTAACTTTCGAAAATATGACACTTCTGCAAGTTGTGCAAGCTTTGACCACTGCCTTACCTAAAGAATACCTAATCATTAGGTAGCCGTTCTGAACAATGAGTGGATCAATATGGCCGTTTGGACATTTTGGTTAATAATGCTGACATCAATTACAACAGCTGGCACCAGGCCCTCAATGCCGATCTGCAGGAATGCCGCCAGACTATGGAAGCTAACCTCTTTGGCCCCTGGCAACTCTGCCAAGCATTTATCCCACTCATGCAGGGTGAAGGCTACGGAAGAGTGGTAAATGTTTCCAGTGGTGCTGGTGCACTGAATGGCATGGGAGGCGGAACACCAGCTTACTCCATTTCGAAGGCGGGATTGAATGTGCTAACCATCAAACTGGCAGCAGGAGTGCGTGGCGATGTACTGGTCAATGCTGTTTGCCCCGGTTGGGTGCGCACAGATATGGGTGGTAGTCAAGCCCCACGCTCCGTCAGTGAAGGTGCGCAGGGCATCGTGTGGGCAGCACCCCTCCCTACCGGCGGACCATCCGGTGGTTTCTTTCGGGATGGTAAGCGCATTGAGTGGTAGCGTAACTTATGCGGTTACATTTACACATTCACAAACCGTATTAGATCCCACTAATAAACAAACCGCCCTCTGCCGAATGGCAGAAGACGGCTTAGTGTAAGTTATTACTAATGCACTGTTAGAAAGGCAGTGTGGTATGATGCAAAGTTTTAGGTCTTCAGAGGAAGCGTTCTTTTGTACGAACAATTGAGCAGGGTCAACCTAATTTGGTGCCATTATACAATCAACGCAATAGCACTTTTTGGACTACTTGCTCACCCGTGGTGGTAATCAAGCGCATATAATACAGGCCAGCAGCCAGGTTACCCATTTCTAAACGGCGCGTGGCCGTGGGGAAGGAAGCTACGGCTTGTCCCTGCACATTAAACAACTCGATGGATTGTAGATCAGGCACCTGCGTGGATAAGTTCAGGATACCATTGGTCGGGTTGGGATAGGCCCGAAAAACTGGATCAAGGGGATTATTAGTAGAGACAATTACTAGCTCCGAAGGAATGAAGTCGAGGTTTAGCAAGAGGCCAGCGTGATCAACGGCCTCGATTTCGCCAATGCTAAGCTGGGGGTCGGTTTCGATTCCTGAGCCTCCTCTTTCGATCGAGATGATCAAGTCCTCACTCATCACAAAGTTTAAGTTGGCAATGTTCCCGTGGCCAGAGCGGGGCTCACCGTCTTTACGCACAAAGGCCACTTCAATGCGATTAGCTTCGGGAAATTCACGTACGATAGTCATCAATTCATCGGCGGTTCCCAACCAGGAGTCCTGGAAACTAAGTGAAAACGTGCCAGGATTAAAAAACTCCACGGTAGCAGTCAGGGAGAACGCGATCCCGTAGAAGTCGGGTACTGGGTCCGTGCTGTTCCCAAGCTCTAAACCAAAACTAACTGGCTCATTAGCCTGGACCTCACCGGGGGTATCCAGGCGTAATTCATAAATGGTTTGGGCGTCATCGTGAACGGGAATAGTTACTGCGTTTTGATTATGGGTTTGATTATAATTGGCCAGAATAGGTAAGACATCTGCTTCGTCAATTACACCATTACCGTCAGCATCAGCAAACTTTAGGTTTAGGCCATTCATCATTTCGCCATCCCAATCGGCTACTTCTCGTCCTTCCCAGCTGCTGCCGGGGTTTTCCGCACCGCTACCCGTTGCACCGTAGTGCATTCCGATAGGAAGTAGATCCCAGGCGTTAGCTATTCCATTAGCATTAATATCACCAGGAAAAACGAGGGGCTCCGATACGCAGTCCGTAATAAAAGGTGTGAAAAGGGCGATACCCGAACTTACATCGTCGAAGGCATCGAAAATCAAGCCGCGGATTTCGGCTTCACTAGGCGTACACCAGCAATTCTCGCGGATATCCACCGTACTGCTACTGACTACTTCTGCACCATAACTTGTACTTCCACAAATAATATTGTTGCGTATAAAGGCTCCTGGTCCTTCAAGACGAAGGCCTACATCGTTGCCCGTGAAATTATTGGAGCGAATGGTGTCCTGGTAGGGATTAGTAGTTACGATAACTCCAATACCATTATCAATGAAGCTACAGTTTTCGACCGTTCCCGTACCAGCAAAAATCGCGTGGTTCTCGGTAGACTGAAAAACACTGTTATTCGCCGTTATACGGTAGGCCGTTGCTACGGTTCCATTCCCTTCAAAAACGGAATTGCTGATGAGAGCAGAAGTAATGAAATAATCACCGAAGGTGATACAAATATCGTTGTTCGTGAAGCTGCAATTATCGATGCGTGCCCCTTCCGAACCATTCAAAAAGAAGTAGGTATCGACACAAGCTTGCTCGTTGTCGTAGAAGTCACAATTCTCAAAATTTGTCCGGCCTTGAGCTCCAATGCCGTTATCGTGAAAGGTACAATTGGTAAAGGAGAGAAATTCGTAACCGGCACCGCTGTCGTAGGCGCCTCGCTGGTTGAAGCGAAAAGTAACATTATCCGCAAAGCGATAACCAAAACCGTTGTATTCGATCCCCGTTTCAGCGTATTCAATCACGGCATGGTTCACCTCGATACTGATCGGTGTATTATCTGGCGTCGTACTTTCAATACCGTGCCAAAATACGGTACCATCAGGCTCCGCATCATCAAGCGTGAAGATAATGGGTAAGGCCTCCGTACCGTTGGCAAACAGAGAACCAGAACGCAGTTCAATACGCGCGCCAGGAGCTACGCGAACAATCGTACCAGGCTCAATAGTCAAACTGGCATCCGGGAATACCACTACATCGCTCACCACTACATAAGGGCTATTGCTAGCAGTCCAGGTAGTAGCATTAAAAATACCACCACTGACTTCGGTCTGCGCTTGGGCAGTAGTAAGAGAGATGAGAGACAAGGCGAAGAATAAGGAGTAAAATCTGCACTTCATAAGTGAGGTATTTATTGATACTGTGGACAAAAAGTGGGCAGTCATTTTTTAACAGCTACAAATTTAGTAGCACTGCATGAGCTAATCCACGACAAAAAAACTCATCTGTGATTTTAGTTTTATCATATTTTTCAAAACAAAAATCTGATTATCAGCATTTTATTTTTTTCAGAATGACCAAATCAATCCATGCGGGGCAGCAAAATTGTAGAACTACTGGGACTACTCTCTTCAGAGGAGCGGAACAGCTTCCAACACTACTATCAGAATTATTATCCAAAGGCTAACAGAACGACTGTAAAGTTGTTGGGTGTTTTGCTAGAGCACCTAGATAGCCCGCAAGCAGAGTGGGATAAGAGAAGTATTTTTACCCAGGCTTTTCCAAAACGTTCCTACCAGGATGCCTTTCTGCGCAAGCAATGCTCGCTCCTCTACGCTGCCGTACGCGATTTTCTAGTGCAGCAGCATACAATGGCTGGTAGTGCTAATTACGATGCCACCTATCTCCAAATTCTATCCGAGCGCGGCGCAGATCATCTGTTTCAACTAGACATCAAGCAAGCAAAACTCCAATTGCAGCAACAAACACAACGAGATATTGCGCATATGCACCATGGCTTTCTCTTAGCAGAAATCGCAGACCATCGCTTTGGTCGGCAGCAAACGCGCACTTACCACGGAGCCCTGCAAGAAAAATCCGACCTGCTGGATGCTTATTTTCTTGCTCAGAAGTTGAAAATGAGTTGCGAGATGGTGAATAGGAACCAGATTGTCGATGCCAACTACACACCCCATTTTCTATCGGAAGTATTAAATATGTTGGCTCATCGCCCCGAATTACTTCGGCATCCTCCCATCGCAGTGTATCGTCAAGTGCTACGGACGATCACAAAACCTGAACAGGAGGAATACTACGAGGAGCTAATTGATCTACTAAGTACCCACCACCAGCAGTTCTCTGCTACCGAAGCGGCAGACCTCTACCGTTACGCACAGAACTACTGCATCCGGAAAATCAACACGGGACATCAGACTTACCTACAACGCCTCTTTGAACTGTACCAGGAGCAACTAGCCGCCAAGACAAACATGCCTGCTGGTTACTTACCCGCAAGCGATTACAAAAACATTGCTACTCTTGGTCTACAACTGGGACAAATGCAATGGATTAAGCAGTTTTTGCACGAGTACCGCCCCTATCTCGTAGCGTCCCAACGGGAAAACGTTTTCAATTATAATCTTGCGGCGTTCTACTACGCGACTCAGGCGTATGACCAAGCTGTGCAATTGCTCAATACCGTTGAATTTTCCGATCCCTACTACGAGGTGAATGGTAAGATTATGCTCCTCAAGATTTATCTGGCCGACGAAAACTATTTCTCTTTCTACTATTTGCTCGATGCTTTTAAGATCAAGCTCAAGCGGAATCAGCAGGTGGGTGCTGCTTACCGACAAAGCATTACTAACTTCCTAACACAATGCCGAGCACTCGCTCAATTACGAGAATATCAGGACCTTTGGCCTCAAGACCGCTTTGTAAAGAAACACCAGCGCTTGCAAGAAAAACTACAGCACCAGAATAACATCTTTGATCGGCGCTGGCTGAAGCAGGAATTGGCACTGCTTTCCGTGGTCTGAGTGCTGATGGTGAAAGGAATTACGGATGGGCAAAAATCAAAATAACACCATAATTTAAGGTGTTCATCGAAAAAACTCGATGACTAAACTTTTCAAACTATTGATAATCAGCACATCCCCATCGAAAAAATTAAATTTTTCGCGGGCTTTATAATGCTATATTAACATGTAGTACTTCTTTTATTTATTAGTTGCAATCCAATGCAAATTACGGTGAGTCATTACGGTTCATAAGCAAAGCTATAGTGGATATCCTAAATTAACAAGCTCCCCTTCCTACTAGGAGCAACTTTCGATATAGATAGTAGCAAATAGTAGAAAGGGGAAGACTGTTTGTGGAACTACTGTCTGAGCTAAAAACTAGAAATTAAAATTATCCGGATCTGGACCTAGGCGACGTCCCTGATCCAAACGAGCAATAATGGCCATTTCCTCAGTCGATAATTCAAAGTCGAATATATCAGCATTCGCGGCAATTCGCTCAGGATTGACCGACTTGGGAATGCTTATTACATCAAGCTGGTAGAGCCAACGCAAAGTGACTTGAACGGCGCTCTTACCGTACTTACGTCCAATGACCAGCAATTCAGGAACCTGAAGGACTTCCCCCATCATAATGGGACGCCACGCTTCTAGCAGGATATTATGCTCTGCCGCGTACTTTCGCAGCTCAACTTGTTGTAAGTGCGGATGCAGTTCAATCTGATTCACGACGGGTTGAACTTTAGCGGTCTGCAGGAGGTGATCCAAATGGTGTGCTTGGAAATTACTCACTCCAATTGCCTTAGCTCTACCCTCTTGGTGGATGCGTTCCAACGCTCGCCAAGTATCCACGTATTTGCCTGCTACAGGCCAATGTATCAGGTACAGGTCTACATAATCGGTCTTCAATCGCTCAAGACTTTCGTCAAAAGCACGTAGTGTTTGATCATAGCCCTGATCCCGATTCCAGACCTTGGTGGTTAGAAAAATATCGTTGCGATTGACTGAGCTATTCGTAATCGCTTGCCCTACTCCACTTTCGTTTCCATAAACACTGGCGGTGTCTATCAGCCGATAGCCGGCCTTCAAAGCGGCGGCTACTGCTTGTTCAACTTCGTTGCCATCTTGTGCCTTTAGCACGCCCAGCCCCAAAGCGGGGATCGTAAAATTGTTAATGGACAGACTAGGGATTTGCTGCTGTGCAACTTGCATGATTTATAGTTTTTATTGGTTAGAATTTTGCTGGTGAGTTGAGGCCTTCGCCTCCCGTACCTTTGTTATCAGCGGGAAGATGACATACTGTAGTCCGAATACCATCACGGCTGATAATAAAGCGGTACGAATAAAGAGTGGAAAGAGTGACAACCATTCTTGTAAGCTATAGTAAAGGCTGGTAATCAGCACGTAGACGATAAGCCAAATGGTCAATACATTTTTGAGCTTTTGCATGATTATGTTCTTGTTTTTGATTACAAGACAAAGATGTAGCCTGTACCAAGGCTACAGTTAGCAGAAACCCAAGCAAGAGTTGCACTTTTTATATATTCTTGCGAAAATTGGTAGGAGTTAACCCCGTCTGCTGTTTGAAAAAGCGATTAAAGTAGGGCGTTTGGGAAAAGCCCAAGCGAAAGGCAACCTCTGCCACTTGAAGATCCGTGTGTAGCAGATAGCTCTTAGCTTCCAGGAGTGTCTTAGCCTGGATAAAGGAGGAAGCCGTTTGCCCAGTGAGTTGCTTAATCACACTATTTAGGTAGCTAGGATGCAGCAAAAGTTGTTCAGCAATGTGTCGGACCGAGAGTTGTTGATCTTGTTTTCCATCAGCTAATTCAATGAAGTATTGATCTACTTCCTGCCGGAACTGATTGTAAATAGTTGCCTGGTTTTGCTCACCGCTGGTTAACTGTTCTTGTTGTAGGTTATAAAGCCGCCGTATTCGAAGAAGTAATTCATGCAGCAGTAGCCTGACTAATTCATCTTGATCATGGTGCTCCTCCTGCACCTCCCGTATCAAGCGCTCAAAACTGTCTCGAAGTACTGGTAATTCTTGTTCTGAGCTACAAATGAGGGAACGAGCAGAAAACTGAAAAAAGGGGTACTGCGTGGTGAATGCTGAGTGCAAACGATCCATTTGAGCAAAGTCTGCAGTAAAGCAAACTAGATAACCTCGTATAAGGTCGGTTGTTTGCCAACTCTCCACTTTACCTGGATAAGAGAAGTAGACGCTGTTTGCTCCAGCAGTCATTTGCTGATCCGGGAGGCTGAAATGAACCCCCGGATTGGAAAAGAAAACCACTCGATAGAAATTACAGCGGAACAGCGGCATCTCAAGCCGCTTCGTCTCAGGTTGTTCCTCGATTCGCATTACTGCAAAATCATCACCTTGTGGCTGGCCAATCCGAAGTTGTTCGTAAAATTCGGAAATGGTAGATAAGAGCGGGATGTGTGAACGTGTCGGCATAATGGGGCGTGAGGGAGAGGTAAAGATAATAAACATAGGCCCCGCTGAAAAGGAGGAAAGTCCTTGCCGCTTTGTCTTGAGATAGAGGATTTTTAGTACTATTTGCTAGCGGAAACGCTGGGTACGGTAAATCAAAATAGCATTAGAAAAACAAGGCCTCATCGAAAAAACTCGATGACTGAACTTTTCAAGCCGTTGATAATCAACACACCCTCATCGAAAAAATTAAATTTTTCGGACCAATTACGATGCTATATTGACACTTGGTACTTTCTCTAACACCCCGCCTAGAAAGCTCATTGAGTTCCCAAATCCTCGCTTTGCCTAATTACACGCTCCCCGCAAAAAGCAATATCATTGCCCTATGAAAAACCAAACTACGGGATTTTTAGGCCACGTTCTGCTCCTCAACCTTGCCATGCTCTGCATTGCTACCTCTGGCCCGTTAGGAAGAGCCGTAGCCATGAAACCCACCCTGGTCATCTTCTGGCGCGCTGGTTTAGCCTTTATCGTTTTTAGTTTCCTTCTGCAATTCCAAAAGGCGATTCAGCGGCGAGTACCATTTCGAGACCGCTGGCTGATGCTTGGAGGAGGGGTATTAATTGCCATCCATTGGGTTACCTATTTCGTCGCCCTGCAATTATCTAGTGTGGCTATTGGGATGCTCTCCTTGTTTACCTATCCTGTAATGACCGCGATACTGGAACCCATTATCCTAAAAACGCGCTTTCAGTGGGCGCATCTACTACTAGGTGCGCTCACTATTTTAGGCATCTATTTCCTCGCGCCCTCATTTGACATCCACAACCAGCAGTTTCAGGCACTGGCCTGGGGGCTTGTTTCTGCCGTCACCTATGCTTTGCGCAACATCTTAATGAAGCCCCTGGTACAGACTTATAGGGGCACTCAAATCATGCGCTATCACATGCTGGCGGTATTTATCGTTTTGGCTCCGGCCTGCGCTTATTACGGCACCGGCGACATTACTGGACAATGGCCCTTTATTCTGGCCCTGTCACTCATCACCACTGCCTTAGGGCATACCCTTTTCTTACAGAGTTTTCGGCATTTCTCCATTACCACGGCCAGCATCTTTAGCGCAGTACAACCCGTATACGGGATTATACTTGCCGCTATCTTTTTGCGGGAATATCCTACTTGGGAAACCTACCTTGGTGGAGGTATCATTCTATTGGCCGTACTGATTGAAAGTGCGCGCGTCCGCAGCTAAGGAGACCTCCATCGACTGGTGACCAGCAATGGTAAACAACTGACTAACAATGGGCCATAGCACATGAACCACTTCTTCTAGCCAATAGTGTGTAGGCTTAGCATCCAGGCTATGCTGCAGTGCCACTCCGTTGAGATACCACAACCGATTGGACGTTACGGGAGCCTTAATATGTGGAAGAATCAGGGCCTCTTGCTTACCAGCGATAAGTAAACGTTGGAAATGCTTCTGGATCAACTGTCTCATCGCCTGCTTTAGCTCAGCTGCCAAGATGGGAAATTGGACTTCGACAATTTCAAAAAAGTGTCGTCTTTTCTGATTTTCTGGCCGCTGTAAGGTCACCATACTATAGTACAGCTTCTGCACTGCGTTGACCCCTAATTTCCAAACCACATCCAGCTCGGTCTGTAGGAGAAATACACAATAGTTGGCACAGGCCTGAATTAGATGTTTGAAGGATCGATATTGTTCCCGGAAACTGGTTGGCGTCAAATCCAGTTTACGACAGAGATAAGTTTCATTTACTTTTTCGGCCTGCCCTGTATTCAGGACAGAGATAATCATTTGGAGCTCGGGTTGCATACGTTGAAGGGACTGCCCGGCACGATACCGGTGGGTAAAAAATAGTTTGATTTAGCGTTGTGTAGTAGTTACTCGATATTTTACCCGTTTTTAATTCAGGCGGCAGCCCGTTGGGGCTGTCTTAAAAGCCCTCTTCCAATGATTTTGTATTCGGCTCGATGATTTGTATCTTAGGAGAAAGCTAATATTCTTAGGAATGGGCAACAAAT
>JBCBWU010000239.1:0-9928 GCA_039816955.1 Bacteroidota bacterium | reverse complement strand
CTCTGACGATCGAATAGAATTCGATGTCAGAATCCTGATATTCCACCTTAGTGGAATCGTCAGGACCCGCCGAAGGCCATTTGCATCAAGAGAATAAAATCACATATGATTTGAATTGAATGTATTGGTCTCAAGTGATTAAAAAACTGCTTAGGTTTATGATTATCACCTCATACCTAAGCAGCTAAAAAATGAATATTGCCAAAGTTAAAGAAAAACTAGAGCAACTAATTACTTCACAACTCAAAGTCCACTACAGCCAACAGGCTTACAGTGCACTATTAGCTCCTTTTGATGAGGTAATTCTGGAAGATTCAACTTGCATAACCTTACCCAAGTCTGCTCACCTTTTTTTCCAGGTTCGGTCAATCAAAATGGGGATAGTGCCTCAGCTCGTATACAGCTACGCATGGAGTTGAAGAGTGGAGCATACCAGCACTTACAACTACAGGGCTATCGGGACAATGATCAAAAATATGCTCCTCACATTACCAAGAATGTTACAGCAGGAAGTCTAGTTATTAGGGATTTAGGGTACTATGTAATTGATGTGTTCAAACAACTTGATGACAAAGGTGTCTACTTTTTGAGTCGCTATCATTCTAGAAGTGCGATCTATGATCAATCTGGCGCTCGTATTAACCTTGCTCAACACTTACGTAAGCTTCGAAAAAATCGAATCCCCGTCTGGGATAAGCAAGTACGACTAGGTTATAATGCCAAGATGCCAGTGCGCATCATCGCAATCAAGGCACCGCTTCAAGTAGAGCAGCAGCGTAAACGAAAGGCTAACCGAGACCGCAGAGCCAAGCATAGTGCAGACTATTATGAACTCCTGGGATGGACCATTCTAATCACTAATGTCCCTGCATACTATTGGTCGCCTGAGCAGGCGCTTCAGGTATACGGGTTTCGTTGGCGCATTGAGATCATCTTTAAATGCTGGAAGAGTAATTTTGACTGTAAAAAACTCTTCAAACAGAAAAACTCACTGAGTCATCCACGCATCTTGATCTGCTTCTATCTGCTTTTAGTAATCGTAATGCTATGCTTTGTGCATAGCTACTGGATCGCTTTTAACAAGGTTTATCAGCAAACTGGAAAAGTGCTAAGTTTGATCAAATTTGGTCGCTTCCTAAAGCTAAATCACACAGAGCTATTTGCAGACCTACAGGAGACACAAACCATTCAGTTTTTAGCTCGGTACTTCTGTCAGACTAAGCGAAAACTAAAATCGCATACTGAAATGATATATGTTTTAAATTCCTCTTGATGCAAATGGCCGAAGGCGGTCTGCCCTAAACTCAGCTCCCAAACTTTTAAATCCCTATATCTCCGCAACCAAACGCGCCGCCTGATCAATCGCAAACTTCGCATCCAGCTCTTTGGCTTCAAAAGCGCCACCAATCAAGTGTACTTTCATCCCACCAGCTTCTAGCTTCGCTTGTAGCTCACGCAAGGGCTCTTGCCCAGCGCAGATAATTACGTTATCCACCTCTAATACTTGAGGAGCATCATTAACAAGGACATGTAAGCCTTCGTCGTCCACCTTTTGGTAGGCAACCGTGGCCAGCATTTTTACGCCCTTCATTTTCAGACTAGCGCGGTGTGCCCAGCCAGTGGTTTTACCTAAATTTTTACCGTGTTTACCCTTAGAACGCTTTAGCAGGTAAATTTCTCGTGGTGAAGGAGCAATAGCCGGGTCTATCAAGGCGCCGCCAGTTTGCATCGCCATATCTACACCCCATTCGGCCATGTATTTTTTAACGTCAAGGCTAGGAGAGTGTCCCTCGTGTGATAGGTATTCGGCCATATCAAAACCAATTCCACCGGCACCAATAATAGCTACCTTGCTACCTACTTCTTTTTGGTGATAAAGGACATCTACATAACTCAGAACCTTCGGATGATCTAAGCCTGGTAAATCAATTACACGTGGCGTAACACCGGTGGCTAGTATGATCTCATCATAACCTCCAGCAAGTAGCATCTCTTCTGTCGCCCGAGTGTTGAGGTGCAGGCGAACGCCCGTCAACTCAATTTGGCGACGGAAGTAGCGCAGCGTCTCTTCAAATTCTTCTTTGCCCGGAATACGCTTGGCCATATTAAATTGACCACCAACTTGTCCTTCTGCTTCAAAAAGGTCTACCTCATGACCACATTCAGCGGCAAGGGTTGAAGCGGCCAAACCCGCAGGCCCAGCTCCAATCACCGCTAGCTTCTTTTTCTTAGTAGTGGGCTCGTAATTCAACTCTGTCTCGTGACACGCACGCGGGTTGACCAAGCAGGAGCAGATTTTCATCTGGAAGGTGTGATCTAGACAAGCCTGGTTACAACCGATACAGGTGTTGATTTCGTCAACCCGATCTTCCATGGTTTTCTTCACCAGATCAGCATCCGCCAAAAATGGACGGGCCATGGATACCATATCAGCATGGCCATTCGCTAAAATATCCTCAGCAATACCGGGCATATTGATCCGGTTAACTGCTACGAGCGGTACATTCACCTCGCCCTTCAGCTTTTCAGTTACCCAACTAAATCCACCACGGGGCACTCGCGTCGCAATCGTTGGTACGCGCGCCTCATGCCAGCCAATACCCGTATTGATAATATTTGCTCCCGCAGCTTCAATGGCTTTGGCTAGCTGGACTACCTCTTCCCAGGTGCTTCCTCCTTCCACCAGGTCAAGCATAGAAAGGCGGTAGATAATGATAAAATCATCCCCCACAGCAGCACGAACACGCTTGACAATCTCCACTGGAAAACGCATCCGGTTTTCATAGCTTCCTCCCCAACCATCTTCTCGGTGGTTAGTGCGCTGCACGATGAATTGGTTGATCAAATAGCCTTCCGAACCCATAATCTCCACCCCGTGGTAGCCAGCTTCTTTAGCTAGCGTAGCGCATTGAGCATAATCTGCAATAGTGCGTTCTATATCCTCGGTAGTCATTTCCCGAGGTTTAAAGAAATTGATTGGCGCCTGCACTGCTGATGGGGCTACAATATTGGTGTGATAGCCATAGCGACCAGAATGCAGAATCTGCATACAGATGGTACCATCTTCTACTCTTACCGCGTCGGTAATCAGCTTGTGCTTTGCCACTTCTTCCGCATTGGTAAGCATAGCCGAGTGTGGACCTACGCAGCCCTCTTCATTAGGTGAGATACCGCCTGTTACAATCAAGCCCACCTGACCACGGGCACGCTCTGCGTAAAAGACCGCAGCGCGGGGAAAACCATCAGGGGCTTCTTCCAGCATAGTGTGCATAGAACCCATCAAAACACGGTTCTTTAACTGGGTAAAACCTAAATCGAGTGGTGCAAGAAGGTTAGGATACTTGGTAGACATTTGTGGAAGGTTATCATTTGTCGATAAGAAGATGGAAGATAGGGCTTTTCACCCACCTCAGCGAATTTTCGCTAGCGAGAATTCCTGGATTTAGTACTACTTTTTCAACTTCGCCAAAAACAACTCAAACATCCGCTTAGTAACAGGATCTTCAAGATGCGTACGTATATTTTGAAGCATGGTGGAAATATCACGATTCACCACCTCTAGTAGTCCTTTTCGCATGACGCTTTTTGATATAGCATAGGTACTTGGCAAAACCTTCAGCATCCTTTCCATACGTTCCTCCGTTTTGGCGACGACCTCATCCACCGCTACAGCCTCGTTCACTAAGCCAATAGAACAAGCCTCTTGTGCCGTGAATACTTGGGCGCTCTGAACAGCTTCCCAAGCGGCCTTTTCACCCAAGTGGTAGGCGTAGATATCCCCCATCATCTCGGGGATAACTAAAGACATTTTGAACTCGTTTAAACCTATCACGTGTTTATCACCCTGCCCCATAATACGATAATCGGCACACAGGGCTACACAAGTAGCTGCCGCCGGAGCAAAGCCGGTAATACCACAGATAAAAGGTTTGGGAAAGCGGACCATGGCCTGAAGGGCCTCCATATAGATTTTCCAGTATTCGACGATGTCATCCATTCCCGAAGTGGCCATCATCATAATATCCAGTCCCGCACTGAAACAATGCGGTTTACCGATCAGAGCAATGCCGCCGATTTTGTCATTTTCCGCGTATTCTAAGAAGATATCCCGCAGGTCGCGAGCCAGATTGGTATTAATGGCATTGACCTTACCATTGTCAATTTGGACAAGAGCGTAGCCATTTTTAATCTCGACGTTTAAAGTATCCATGTCTAATTATCGTTCGCTGATATTAGACGAAAACTAGGCTATTTCACTCTTGCTATACAGAGCGCAACCTCCTAAAGAATTATTGGTCCCACCAAGTTTTTAGTGGAGTATGAATTCTCTTGTGCGATTGGTAAAGGCCTACTTTGACTTCAGCGAATTTCGGCACTCTCCATTTTGAAGCTACTGGCTTAGAAAAAGCAAAAGGCTCTTTCGGCACCCCCATCCAATTGAAGTCCATTTCGCCATTATCATTCAAATCATGAAAAATGGCCACGGCATAATCACCGTAGGATAGATTGTTTAGATAGATCTTATTGTTTTTAACCTGATGGGCCTTAATCTCTCTAAGGTCCGCCTGATCTCGATCTAGAAATGCTTCCTCCGAACCATATATGCCAATCCAGAGGGTGCCATAATTATACTGCAATTGATCAACAGAGAGCTCCATAACACCAACGGTAGAAGTGCTCATGTCCATCAGGAAAGGGGCCAATAGGGCTAGGAAAAAGTAGCGTCGCATGGTCTTCTTGGTTTTTCTCGCCACAAGAGCGATGTGGGTACCTTAAAGACAAAAATCTACGATGCTATGTTGCAATGCCGCTGTCTCTGATTTGACAACAGGCGACGTTTACGCCAACCAAACCTTTTCCTTGAGCAATGTCAGTTCCTCCTCATTAGCCATAATATCTACTAGGCCACTCATTTTTGGCACTTCGTAAGTGTAGTAGAAACGCATGGTATGGAGAACAGATTCCAAGAAATCTTCCGTGAAATTACCGTTATTCATTAGCGCCTGCTGCTTAGCAGAAACGCCCATCTTCAACCACTGCCACGCAATAACCAGCGTACTGAAAAACTCCATAAAGATGGTAGCATCAGCTAGGAAGCGTTCGTGCTCACCCTTCATTGCAAATGGCATCAGCTTGGCCAAGACTTCCTGCGTTTGCTTGATTCTATCACCCAACTTCGCCGCGTACGGCTTCAGCTCAGGATGATCCATCGCAGCACTAATAGTAGCCATCATCTCGGCTGAAAGCAACTGCAAAGCCTCACCACCACGCATCGTGATCTTACGACCTAAGAGGTCCATCGATTGGATACCCGTGGTGCCTTCATAAATGGCGAAGATGCGGATATCACGGTAGTACTGTTGTAAAACAAAATCGCTACAGAATCCATAGCCACCTAACACCTGCAGACCGTTATCGACTGCCTCACGACCTTTCTCAGAAGGGAAAGTCTTGGTGATTGGAGTAAGGATATCCAATAGTAATTTGTACTTCTCACGCTCCTCTTCGGGGCCGTGAGTAGACATATCCAGATAATAGGAAGATTGGAGCACTAAGCTTAAGCCACCTTCGTAAATCGCTTTCTGCAAGTACAGCATTCGACGCACGTCAGCGTGCTCAATGATAAGACTTTGCCCCTTATTGAGGTCCTTACTACCGTCGTTTTGAATGCGGCGACCCTGTGGACGCTCCTTCGCGTACTGCAAGGAAGCATGATAAGCGGCACTGGCAATAGCAACTGCTCCCCGGCCAACTCCAATACGTGCGCCGTTCATCATCAAGAACATATAACTCAAGCCGCGATTTTCTTCTCCCACTAAGAAACCACTACAGCCATCTTCTTCACCAAACACCAAGTGAGTGGTGCAATATCCTTTCTGCCCCATCTTCTGGAAGTCGCCCGCTGTAATTACGTCATTAGGCACTAGTCCAGACTCGGTTGGCCGGTGCTTAGGTACTACAAATAGAGAGATACCCTTCGTACCCGCTGGCGCCCCTTCGATACGGGCCAGTAGCAAGTGTACCGTATTATCCACGTGTTCGTGATCACCGCCAGAGATGAAAATCTTTTGTCCTTTGATCTTGTAGCTTCCGTCTGCTTGTGGATAAGCCGTGGTAGTAATATCCGAAAGAGAACTGCCCGCCTGTGGCTCGGTCAAACACATGGTTCCACCCCATTCACCATTGATCATGTGTGGCACGTAGGTCTCCTTAAGTTCATCGTTTGCAAACTCAAGGATCAACTCAGCTGCCCCCATGGTAAGGCCAGTATAGCCTGCTACATTATTATTAGCCGCGTCCATGATAAAGTAAGTCGCTGTACCAATAGTAGCCGGTAGCTGTAACCCACCGTGATCATAATCGAATGTTCCACCTACTAAACCAAGTTCGGCTGCTTGCCGTAAGATCTTACCTAAGGAAGGGTGAGTGATGATTTTACCATCATCGTAGTGCACCGGATTTTCATCCATTTCCCGGAAGACGGGATACAAGTCTTTATCAGAGAAATCCTTTATAGCCTCCAGCATAATGCCAATAGATTCTTCATCATAATCAGCAAAGCGAGGCAATTGAAGGATGTCTTCCAGCTGGTGAGTATGGAAAAGCTGAAAGCGCAGGGTATCCATATTAATGTAAGCAGACATTGGCTTTGGTTTTTTGAACGCGTTCAAATCTAGATATAAATTTACAGGCAATTTCCCAATGATGCAAGTAAATTAGAACGTGTTCAAGAAATTTTTCTTACTTTCAACTTATATATGATATCCTAGCATGAAACGGGAAGAGCACAAAGCGGCTGTAGAAGGCAAAATCATTAGTGTTGCCCGAAAACTATTTCTAGAGCAGGGCTACCACAACACAAAGATGCGGCAGATCAAAGATGCGGCAGATTTGAAAATGGGGACCATCTACCACTTCTATAAGAACAAAGAAGACATCTTTGCTCACATTGTACTGGAAGCTTTCTTTCGGGTGCTAGACCGGACCGCCAAAATTTCGGCCCCCAATACCTTGCTTCATTTAGCTTCAGAGCTTTCCTGGCACGTCCATACCATGGCTCAGCATGCTCCCTCGGCTGAACTGTACCTGATGTCTTACAACTCGCCGGAGATTTCTGAGAAAATGTTGGTGAACCAGACGGAGCGCAGCCAACGACTCTTTGGTGAAAGACTTCCTAAACTCACCACACAAGATCATAAGATGTACGCCATGGTAGTGAGGGGACTAATGCAAACCATTGCATTGCAGGCCGTTGGTAAAACCCTGAGCGCCCCTGACTTTGTAATTGATAAGAGCGTAAACATCATCCTAACGATGATGAACACCAGCCAGTCTGAGATTGGAGATATAATCCAGCAACTACACGACCTGGATATCGAACAACGAGTAGCGAGTGCACTAAGCTAAATCTCCATAACCAACTTGTACCCCACTCCTCGGATATTCACAATCTGCAAGGTGTTATCGGCAGCCAGTTTCTTGCGCAGTTTGGAGATAAAGACATCCAATGTTCTGCCTATGTAACTTCCCTCATCTCCCCATATTTTTTCTAAAAGTACCGCCCGTTCGACAGCTGTGTTGGCCGACTGATGTAGGACCTGAAGTAATTCCGCTTCCTTGTGTGATAATTGAGTTTTGGTGTCTCCAATCGTTAACACCAACGTTCGTTGATCAAAGCGATATGCTCCAATTTGCATTGGATCTGCTGGCCGAACTAGCTGTATTCTCCTGGTGGATAGCAAGACAATAATTCCAAAAACCAATAGAACGGAAAGCACCAACCAAAAACGATTTTGTGCGAAATGGGTAGATGTCATTATTCCATTTCTTTCGTGCGAATGTGTATCAAGAGCAACAGGAATCGCATACTCGACAGCAGCATCGTCCATGATGGTGACTAATAATTGGTAACAAGCTTCGGGTAGCATCCGCCCCTCACATGGGAGTATATCTCCATTATCTGATAGGAAGACCACAAAACTGTAAACCACTTCCTGGCTACTACAGCTTGCCACCTCTACCAAATAGTTATTGGCTACTGCCGCACGCTCCATAGCATCCGCTATTACCGATACCAAATCACTTGGATCAAACGCCAATTCCTTGGCAAAAGAGATATAGTAGCGGTCATCCACTTTTTCGATAGGTAAAACCCTTGAATCTGTATCCCCTAGGCAATTCAGCACTTCGTGCCCAATCATACGCATTGCAACCTCAGTGTATCTTTCTTGCACATCTCCACCTTCTGCGCCCCGCAAAGGCGACACGAAAAGGACCAACAGGGCCAACAGAAAGATCACTTGATTCATTAGTTGTTGGAGGCTCAAAATCATTGTACAAATCTATTATATATCAACACACGAAGCAGTGCTTTACACTCGCTTTTACACTAATTTACACTATATTTCACCACCCACATAGTCTCGCCATTTACCTTTAGAAGAGTAATTAAAACTTATTACACCTCATTGTCTTTGAGTGAATTAGTAAATGATTCTTCTATGAAAAAGAGTAGCCTCATCCTGTTGTTTCTGCTATTTATTAATAGCGTTTTTTCTCAATCTACTGTTTATGAACTGCACGGGACACAAACCAATCCTTACGCCAGTCTTTATTCTCTGATAACCCTAGATACCTTACAGGACGCCCGAACACTGAAGGATATTTATGCCAAGTATCGCCCCGACTGGGTGGCTAAGTACATTGAAGTAGTGGTTAAGACCAATTGCAATGGTGTAGTTAAAACCGCAGCTAGCCCCAATGACACGCTGACTCAAAACCAATTGACACTTATGCGCCAGGCAGTGGCGGGGTGTAACATTGAGGTTACCGTAGATTATATTCCAAATAATGAGCTGACCTACAACCCAGCACGAACCATGGCATTTAGCCTCCGAACGATACCGATTGCAGAAGCTAAATTTCCCGGTGGCAATGAAGGGTTACAATCCTATCTAGAGCAACATATTGTCAATAAAATCCCCCCTTCTACCTTCGAGCTAATCCAATTCACCTCCGTCCAATTTAACATTACCAGAGAAGGTCAGGTCGCCGATGTTCTTCTCATTGAGAAATCGGACAACAATGAGGTTGACGAACTCATTTTAACGACCATTTGCAACATGCCTCACTGGCAACCAGCTAAAAATGTAGAAGGGGCTAATATCGTCCAGTCTTTTCAATTCAACTTAGGCACAGACTTGCTCCGTTGTGATTACCGGTATAAGTTTTAACGACCCATTTACTTGCGCGTTATTGTAAAAGCCCTTAACTTACCGACCGAACGGTTAGTAAGATTTTATGCCTGTACAAAAAACAACCCGCGAAGACATTTTACGCCGCTGCTGGGAAGTCATCAACCTCCATGGTTATAACGGCTCCAGTATCAGTATGCTGGCTAAAGCAGCGGGCTTGGGTAAAGCGGGCTTACTGCATCATTTTGGTTCCAAAGAAGGATTAATGCGAGCAGTACTCGAGTTCGCTATGGAGTTCTTCCGAGGCTACGTCTTAGCCGTGGCCCAGGAGGATTTACCCCTGGAGCAGCGACTGGAGAAGATGGTTCGCAGGCAAAACCGTTTAGCTAAGATTGACCAGAGAGGTTGCTTTTTCACGAATGTGATTATGGAAATGGGCCAAGGCGGCCTGTACAATACCGAACTCCTCAGTTTCTATAATGAGTGGCGGGCTGTTTTCTCCAATTTGTTGGCCGAAGTTATGCCTGAACAGGAAGCAGAGGATCAAGCTTACATCATGTTGTTACAATATGAAGGCTCCATTACCATGTACAAACTGAGTGGTGATGAACAACATCTGGAAGCATTCGTTTATCGCTACGTTAACTCCCTAAAGACCGCGCAAGATGAATATTCAACAACTAAGCTTTAAACTGGTTGGTGCTGGCCTCAATGCTTGGGGTCTAGCAAGTGCT
>JBCBWU010000238.1:0-9999 GCA_039816955.1 Bacteroidota bacterium | reverse complement strand
AAACATGCGAGAGGAATGACGGACTAATCCCTGCTTCTCGTGCTCCGGGCCAACCATGAAACCAGGGGCATCACAGAGGGATAGAATGGGGAGCCCAAAAGCATCACACAGTTGCATGAATCGACTGGCTTTATCCGCAGCATCGCTATCAATAGCTCCACCTAAATGACGAGTACTGTTGGCGATGAGGCCCATCGGGCGACCAGCGATACGAACCAAGGCCGTCACCATATTTTTTGCAAACCCTGCTCTTAATTCTAATACACTGTCTTCGTCACAGAGCTGGTTAATGATCTTGTGGATGCTATAGGCAAACTTGCGGTTTTCGGGTACGAGCTCTCTTAACTTGATCTGATCTGGTGCTTGCCAGTCTTTAAGTCGTCCTTGAAAGTAGGAGAGATACTGCTTGGCGGCCTGAACTGCTGCTGCTTCATCTTCTACCAATATATCGATGACCCCATTCTGAGCTTGAATTTCAGCAGGGCCTATTTCTTTGGGATGAAAGTTTCCTAGCCCTCCACCCGCAATCATCGCTGGCCCGCCCATGCCAAGCGAAGTGCTTTTAGTGGCAATGATCACATCCGCGCAGCCTGCAATAGCTGCGTTGCCCGCGAAGCAATACCCATTGACAATAGCAATACGCGCTACCTTGCCGCTCAATTTGGAGTAATGCACCCAAGTGTTGAGATCCAAGCCACCAACGGTAATAGGCGCAAAATCGACATCTCCTGGGCGGCCGCCACCGCCTTCTACGAAAAAGACTACTGGCTTCTTCGCTTGCTGAGCCTGCTGTAGTACCCGGTCGGTTTTCTTGTGGTTAAATCCACCCTGAGTGCCGGCCAATACGGTATAGTCGTAGCTCAGCACAAAACACTTACTGGCTTCTTCATCAAAGAGGTGACCGTTGATGGCACCAATACCAGTGATGAGGCCGTCCGCGGGAGTTTGCTGGTAGAGCTCTTCTTCGGTTTTACGACCGCGCTGACCAGCGACGATGAGCGACCCCGTTTCCAGGAAACTGGTATCATCACAAAGGTCATCAATATTCTCACGGGCAGAGCGATAACCCTTGGTGTGCCTTTTGGCGATGGCTTCCGGGCGGTTCTCATCTTGTAGGTACGCTTTGCGTTTTTGGAAGTCGTCCAAATCTTGGCGCAGGGGCGGAGTAGTGTTCTTTTCCATCTATGGAGCATCTTGAAATAAGCGGGGAAGGGCACCCAAGGTAAGCATCACAATAGATTATTCGAGGGCAATTGCCAGATTAGCTTTTCTTTCCCCGTACTGCGCAGAACTCCATGGCCTCCATTAACACCTCTTGGATGGCGTCAATTGGAAAATCTTCTTCAGGGTTTACGGATAGTATTTTGATCTGCTTCCGGTCTCCCCTTTGCAGTATAGGATGTTCAATCCTATGCCCATCAATTATACCAATATATGGATGCTGCGTTTGCTTGTTGTACCACAAGTAACAGAGGTTCTTACCTTGGTAAACGAAAAAAGGGCTACTGTACTTCCACGTAGATTGGATGCCAGGATCTATAGCGAGAATGATGTCACGTAGGGCTAGTAAGGCACTTTTTAGGGGCTCCTCTTGATCAAGGTAGAAGTGGGTAAGTTCGTTTTGCATGGTTCAGTAGGGATACTATAGTGACTAAAGGTAATGAACGTTAAACTATAGCTAAGCCGAAGCGAACAGCTGAGGGCGGGGGCCGGAGGCCGCAAGGACCAGGGATAGGAGGTGCGCCAGAGCGTACTGGATAGCCCGGTGCCCAGCTTTGGTGACGACAAGCAGAAAACTGGCCGTAGCGAGGTTAAGGACTTCATAGAGACTATCCCTTCTGGCTATAAAGCTAGGGCAGGGCCCCAAAAAAGTACTTAATGTCGTAAGCTGGCTCTTAGATGGTGGCTAGTGTTTCCGCTTTTACCCAACCGCTTCTGCCATCGACTAACTCTATTTTTCTCCAGCCTTGGTAGGTGTCCAACAACCGTACTCGGAGGCCCTCGTGCAAGGTAAGGTCTTGATTGGAATCTTCATCCGGCGTTGCGTAGACTACTACTTCTGGACGAAGTAAAACTGCTTGATCCTTAGTAGCTAAAGCTGTTGTACGAGTGGTAGCAAATAACACAAATAACAAGGCAAGCAGTAGTAGTACAGGAGCCGTAATGAGCAGTCTTCTCCTCCAACGGGCAAACCAGGCAGGGGCATTTGCCGATTTACGGTACCGAAACCAACTGGCTACGCCCAAAGCGCCCAATATTATGAAGATGACAGCTAGTACCGCCCAGGCATCAGGCCGTAGGCGAGCAGCGATATTGTGCCACCAGTCATAGAGGAAGAAAGTGGGGAGTGGAAGTAATCCGTCTTTTTGCTCATTGCGAATCAATTCCAGGTTCTTCTCAATTTTGCCATCGTAAGGTGCTAGCTTACGAGCCTTTTCCAAGTGTAGAATGGCTGGTCCTAAAGCGGCAGCATTATAGTGGGCCATACCCAGGTTGAAATGCAGACTAGCAGAGGAATATCCTTGACTGATCAGGCTTTCATAGCTCGCGATAGCTTGTTCGTAGCGTTGTGCTCCTAGCTGTTGGTTGGCTTGTTTTACTACTTCTTCTGCGCTTTGCGCTAGCGTAAGTGTGCCCAGTAGAAATCCGAAAAGTGCGAGTAACGTTAGCCTTTTCATTGTGCGTAATCGATTAAGAAGTCAGCAATTTTACGGTCGTTACTCAGGCGAGGAACTTTGTTTTGCCCGCCGAGTTTACCCTGTGTTTTCATATAAGCGCGAAAAGCATCTCGCTTAAGTGGCCGAATGACCAGTGGGCGAAGTATACTGCCGTCGACCAAGTCCTGATAATAAATATTCTGCCGTACCATCGACTGGTTGAGTTGCTGACTGAAAACGCCTAGGTCGATCGGAGGGTTCTCAAACTCAACAAACCACTCGTGGTAGGGGAGGCCACCCTCCGGAGGATTGACTTGCGGAGCAACCGTGAATTCTACTGGTCGCGTGCTGCTATCACCAACTGCTTCTAGCATGGCTGTTTCCACCTCTTTGCCAATCACGTGCTCACCAAAGGCTGAGATAAAGTGCTTGATACGCCCCGTAACCCGAAGCCTGTAGGGTTGCTGGCTGACAAATTCTACCGTGTCGCCGAGGTTGTAGCCCCAGAGACCAGCATTGTTGTTGATGATAATAGCGTAGTTGACACCCAGTTCCACTTCCGCAAGGGAAAGTCGAGTGGGATGTTCATTGAAAATCTCACCTGCCGGAACAAATTCGAAGAAGATTCCACTAGCTACATTTAAGAGTAGACCAGGCTCGGTCTGACTATCTTGAAAGGCCACAAAGCCTTCGCTAGCAGGGTAAGTTTCTACGCTGTCCAGACGATTGCCTACTAATTCCTCCAGCGCGCTGCGATAAGGCTCAAAGTTGACACCGCCGTAGACAAATACCTCGTAATTGGGGAAGATATCTTTCACGTAGCGTTTGCCGGTGACTTCTAGCAAGCGTTCATAGTACATCTGCACCCAGGGAGGAATGCCACTGATGAGCCGCATATCAGCAGGTAGGGTCTCCTTTACTATTCCTTCTAGCTTGGTCTCCCAGTCTTCGATGATGTTGGTAGTATAGGAGGGGAGTTGGTTGGTTCGCAACCAAGCTGGTACTTGGTGATTGACAATTCCGGAAAGTCTCCCAGTTTTGATACCGGCTACTTCTTGCATTTCTGGACTACCCGAAAGAAAAATCATCTTGCCGTCTAGCCAGTTGCCTTTACCGGTGCGGGCATAATAGTTGAAAAGTGCGTTGCGGGCGGTACCAAAATGGTTGGGTAGGCTTTCCTTAGTGAGTGGGATGTACTTTACGCCAGAGGTAGTGCCGCTGGTTTTGGCAAAATAAGCAGGACGCCCCGGCCAGAGCACATCTTTTTGGCCTTGTTTAATGAGTTCTACATAGGGCTTCAGGCCTTCGTAGTCGCGTAAGGGCACCTGTTCGCGAAAGGCAGCGTAGGTAGTGCTTGGCTGGAGTTGATGATCTTTGCCAAAACGGGTTTTGGCTCCCTGTTGCATCAAGTTACGAAACACTTGTTCTTGTGCCGCCAAAGGGGCAGCCGCCCAGCGATCGATACTGCGGGCAACGTATTTGGCAAATGGCTTAAGTAGTCCTGATTTCCAACCCATAAAAAATAGGCCTCCCAGGCACCAATTCTCAGGGCTTGGGAGGCGTCATTTTGGTGTCTGGCAAAGATAGCGATTATGCTGCGCCAGGCCAATTATACCTACAAGGGTGAGGTTTGGGGAACTTACTCGCGCAAGTCTTCAATGTAATAGTTAGGGTACTTACTTTCACTAAAGGCGAAATAGTCACTAGCAAAGCGCTTGTTGCTATTGATATTGCTAATGCGGAAGGTGTAGCGGCTACCATCTTTGGCGAAAGCTTTGACCCGAATGATTTCTTTACTGTCGCGGGCAACAATCATGCGTAGTTTGGCATATTCGCTATTGCGATCAGTAGGTTTAAACTCTATGATATGTACCACCCGACGATCCTCCGTTTGGGTATCAATCAGGCTGTAGATAAACTGGCCGTTATCGTAGAAGTTGAATAAGGCTTGGGGGGAAAGCAGGCCAGTATCTTCACCTGGCTCAGGCAGATCGTTGATTTGTACCGACTCATTACCGTGCAAAACCAGGTAGAGTGCTGCACCATCAGAGAGCACCTCTTGGCCACCAAAATTTACGCGATATTTATCGCCGCTACGGGCCAAAGTACCGTTTTGTGTTTCTTTGGATTGCTCGGGAAACTCAATGTCGAGGGCAAAATTGGCTTCAAGAGAGGTGTAGGCCTCGTACTTTTGCCGTACTTGATTAAGGATTTTTCGAGCTTCCGGATCGGAGTCTTCGGACTTGGTATAGTCCTGGGCGTAGCCGCCAAAGCTAAGCAGTAAGCCCAAGGTGCCTAATAGGATATGTTTCAACATATTGGATGCAAATTGTTTTCAGATGTTCTAACGTCTATTAGACGCAGCTTATTGATATTTGGAACACCTTGAGGGTGTTAATGTTTTGCTAAGGTCATAGTTGAGGCGGAGATATTCTGGAGGAGCGGAGAAAGCTTATATTTGAGAGGGAGAAGATTGGGTGTTGAGTGGGGGCGGTAGGAATGATAGTTTGTGATATACCGCCTTCGGCGGGCCCTCCCTCTCCTGGTCCGGGACATGACCTCAACTCACCTATGAGTCAAGGCACGGGATTCACACTCTATCTAGCATCAATTGCTAAATAGACCAGCATAATCCTATAACGAGCAGAAAAACGGGAATTGTTACCATCGAATGTTTGCCACCAGAGCGCCGCAAGTGGCAAGGGAAATAAAGCCTATGATTGAGTGCTTTTCTTGATGCTCAATTACGAATATAGTTATTTTGTTTTATTTGCAAAAATATTTAAACAAAAAAGTAAAACCAGTTCATGATGGACTTGACTAATATCACTAGTATGAAAACAACGTTTATTACTATTCTGCTATGTTGCTTATCTGTTCTGGTTTCAGACGTATGGGCGCAGTACGATCTTGATTTTCTGGAATACCGTTCAGTTGGTCCTTATCGAGGTGGACGGGTAACTGCCGTAGCGGGTACTGCTCAAGAGCCTAGTACCTTCTACTTGGGTGCTACTGGCGGTGGAGTTTGGAAAACAACGGATTATGGCACTCGCTGGGCAAACATCTCCGATGGTCACTTTACCACGCCTTCCGTCGGTGCTATTGCGGTAGCGCATCAAGACCCTAACATTGTGTACGTGGGTACCGGATCAGATGGGTTGCGCAGTAATGTCATTCTTGGCAAAGGTGTCTATAAGTCCATTGATGCGGGGAGTACCTGGCAGCATATTGGACTCGACAATGTAGGACAAATTGGGGCAATGGTTATTCACCCTAGCGATCACAATACAGTTTTTGTAGCAGCCATTGGACAGCCTTTTAAGGCTAATGAAGAGCGTGGCGTTTACCGAACTACGGATGGCGGCCGCAGTTGGGAGCGGGTACTTTTTCATTCCAATCAGGTAGGTTTTTCGGATGTAGAAATGTTGCCAGGGAACCCTAATATCCTTTTCGCAACAGCCTGGAAAGCTGAACGTAAGCCATGGACTATCATTAGTGGTGGTACACCCGAAGAGGGTGGAATCTACAAGTCAGTAGATGGCGGTACGAGCTGGCAAAAAGTTACACGTGGTCTGCCCAAAGATCTCATTGGTAAAATTGACGTCGCTGTTTGTCCTTCTGATTCTCGTATCGTTTATGCGCTGGTTGAGGCTCCTGGGGATGAAGGTGGACTTTATAAATCAGAAGATCAGGGGAAGTCATTTAGCCTAGTATCCAGCTTTCGGGGAATTCGTACCCGGCCATTTTATTACACCAATATTCGTATCGATCCTCAGAATTCTGAGATCGTCTATGCATTAGCTACCGGCTATTATAAATCGGTGGATGGTGGAAAGACTTGGGTGCGGATGCGTCCACCTCACGGTGATAATCACGATATGTGGATTAACCCAGATAATCCACGACTCTTCATTCAAGCCAATGATGGTGGCGCCAATGTGACCCATAACGGCGGAGAGTCCTGGTCTACCCAGTTTAATCAACCGACTGCTGAGCTGTACCAAGTTGAAGTGGATAATCAGTTTCCTTACTGGCTTTATGCGGGACAGCAAGATAATTATACCACTATTGCAGTACCCAGTCTGCCACCTGATGCCCGTCAGGTAAATGGTATTGGTTGGATCATTAATACTGGTGGTTGTGAAACTGGTCCGGCAGTGCCTCATCCCAATAACCCCGATATTGTCTACTCTAATTGCAAAGGGCGTTTTGGGGTGTTTGATAAGCGCACCGGGGTCGAGCGTTCTTACTACGTGGGGGCTTCGAATATGTACGGCCATAATCCTAAGGATTTACGCTATCGGTTCCAACGGGTTTCTCCCATCCATATCTCGCCGCATAATCCCGATGTAGTTTATCATACCTCTCAGTTTGTACATCGCACCACTGATGAAGGGGTGACTTGGGAGACGATTTCCCCTGACTTAACGGCCTTTGAGGAAGACAAACAGGTCATTTCTGGTAGTCCAATCACCCGAGATATTACCGGGGAGGAATTTTATAGTACCATTTACAGTATCCGCGAATCCCCCATCACCCCTGGCCTGATATGGACCGGCGCCAATGACGGCCCCATACAGGTGACCAGAGATAATGGAGCTAACTGGAAAAATGTAACCCCCACAGGCTTGCCAGCAGGTGGGCGAGTGGATGCCGTAGAGCCTTCTCCGCACGATCCTGCTAAGGCTTATGCTGCTGTTCTGCGCTACCAATTAGGAGACGAGCGGCCTTACATTTACCGTACGAATGATTACGGTGCCTCTTGGACCTTGTTAAGCGGAAAGGACAGTGGTATTCCTCAAGACTTTCCCACGCGGGTGGTACGGGAAGACCCTGAGCGAGCCGGTTTGCTGTATGCCGGTACTGAGTACGGTATGTTCATTTCTTTCGATGATGGAACTTCGTGGGAAGCTTTTCAGCAAAACTTACCCGTTACTCCGATCACGGATATTAAGTGCCACCAAGGAGATCTAGTACTCTCAACCATGGGCCGTGGTTTCTGGATTATGGATGGTTTACACGTGTTGCATGATGAAACCTTTTCATCTACCTCGGACCAGATTTATTTATTTGAGCCAGAGGCTACCGTTCGGTATCGCAGCCCTATGGTCAGGGGGAGTGGTGATATTGATTATCCCAACCCAGGTCTTACGATTGATTATTTCCTTCCTACCGGAAACACCAATGCAGTGGAGATCCGCATCCTTACGGAGGATGGTACCGTGGTAAATGCGTTTCGAAGTGACAGTTTGGAGGAGACTAAGGAAACGATTGAAAACATGGGCTTAAATCAATTTGAAATCCTACAAACCTCCGCGCTAGCTACGGAAGCTGGAATCCAGCGGTTCCGTTGGGACTTGAAGGCCCATGGCGCTTGGCATGCTCAATCGGGCCGGGCGTACCGAAGTGGCCCAATGGTACCTCCGGGTAGTTACCGCTTGGAGCTGCGAGTAGGAGATCAAGTAGAGGAGCGTTCCTTCGTACTGCTTCCTGATCCGCGTGTCCCAGCTACAGATGTATCGGTGAAGGATATGCGTTCCCAGTTTGCTTTACAGCAAAACGTGAACGAACTCCTGAGTCAGGCTAGACGCCTGGAAGCGGGCTGGAAGAAAGCTCATCGGTCGATGTCTGATAAAGAAAAGAAATCAACTTACGGAGCAGCTTTGGCAGAAGTGTTGAGTGCGATGCGGTCTGAAGAAGGCGTTATTTATCCACAGCCTATGTTGATCCAACAAATTGAATACCTTGGATTTATGCTGCGTGGTGCGGATCAGCGCCCAGGAAAAGATGCCCTAGATCGCTACGCGGAGCTCAAGGATCAGTTGAAAGAGTGGGAGACCTATATGGCAGAGGCCAAGGCGAGCGACTAATCCTCCCAGTTTATTCTTTGGTATTCATCCTGTACTAGCGTATCAGCAGTAGGATGAATACTCAAGAATAACCTAGTACTACCGTGGGGTAGGATGTGCTAGAGCTGATTCTTTAATACTACAACCAATATGCGCTATCAGTTAGTTTGTCTCCTATTACTTCTCTCCAGTATCTCTTTATTGGGCCAGCCCACCTCCGCCGCCACCACCTCCACCCCCTCCTCCCGCAGTTGACGAGGTTTTTAAACTTGTACCACGCATGCCTCGTTTCCCCGGCTGTGATCATGTAGGTAAAGAGGAAGAAAAAAAGGAATGTTCGAATAGAGAGTTGAATAAATTCATTTATCGCAACCTTGAATATCCGGAAGAGGCAAAGCGACTTGGACTAGAAGGTACTACTGTGATTTCCTTTATTGTTAATAAGGACGGTTCAGTAAGTGATGTGGAGATCGTTACTGACCCCGGTGCTGGTATGGGAGAAGCCGCAGCAGTAGTTGTTAGATCGATGCCTGCAAAAGGTATTCGGTGGGTTAATCTCAGTACTAGAGGGCGGCCAGTAAGAGTCCAGATGCAGATACCAGTCCATTTTCGACTAAGTGATTTAGAGGAGGATGACTCTTCCGGAGGCTAATTGTTTTCATTTCATCACTCCTTATCCGTAGAATTAATCAGCTTATTTGCTCACCTTAGCTCATGTTTTGCAATGAATAGTATTCACTAAACAGAAAAATATGCGCTTACCCCGCCTTTTCACTATTGCCATAGCAATTTTGCTAAGCTCGCCTGTAATAGGGCAAATCGAAAGTCCACCACCCCCTCCACCACCACCGCCCCCTCCTCCCGCAGAAGAGATTTTTGTGGTGGTAGAGCAAATGCCAATGTTCCCCGGTTGTGAAGACGAAAAGAATGTTCAAAAACGTAAGTCTTGTGCGCAAGAGCACTTATTACGCTATGTCTACGAAAATCTGGAATATCCAACGACCGCCCTGGATAATGGTGTAGAGGGAACAGCAATCGTGCAGTTTGTAGTGCGGGAAGATGGTACCCTTGATCAGATCAAAACGATTCGGGATCCCGGTGCTGGTATCGGAACCGCGGCGGTAGCATTAGTCGAAAAAATGAATACGGATGAAATCCGTTGGATTCCTGGCAAGCAAAGAGGAACTGCAGTTCCCGTACGTTTCAATTTGCCTATTCGCTATAAATTACCAGACGAGCAGACAAGCCAAGGACGTGGTAGTAGAGGTTCGGAAATGCCTGCTCCAGCGCTTAAGCCAGACCTTCCCATGGAAGAAGTGGATGGTGTTCTGTCGCCTCCGTCGCCACCACCCCCTCCGCCTACTCCAACACAGGCCTATAGAGAGGTCTTTAAAGTCGTAGAGCAGATGCCTCGCTTTAACGCTGAAGACTGTGAAGGTAAAGAAGGGCGGGCGCGGAAAGTATGTGCAGAAAATGCTATGCGCGCTACCATC
>JBCBWU010000237.1:0-10068 GCA_039816955.1 Bacteroidota bacterium | reverse complement strand
GCACTCGGAAAGCCTCTTCTCCAGAACCCACAAAGGCTCAGGCTCATCAACACCACAAAAGTTTAAATCAGTTCAATGAATTAATCTCTAAAATGGATCTACTGAATATTTTTGTTGGGGCTAATATATTGACGGCTTGGCTGATTTGTCTCCTGCTAAATTACACTTGGCCCAGGCGCAGTTATAAGGAGGAAATTTGGTGGGCTTTGGGGGTAGTGGGTTTTGTTTTTTTGCTGGTCTTGCTCTTTGAATATGGATTGGCTTTAGATGCAGGATATCTACTAGAGCAGTTTGGTTTCTATAGGAGAGTCAGCCAATTAGTAATGCCCTTTATGATTTTTGAGGTTCTAGTCGCTAGTGTTATAGCCTTGAATGTTTTTCAGAAATTTCGAGAAAAAATAGAATACAGGAAGGCTCAATTAGCTTTGATTACCCTATATCTGGTTGGATACTTTAGTATTTTAGGATATCGTCCTTACGCTTACGCTACTTCTGTTATTCCTGGCTGGCATACAACCATTTATGAGATTGGTACGTTTCTGGGCGTATTAACATGGCTGGCTATAATCGTTGTGCTGGTCTCAGTGCGTGGTGCCTTTTCAGCAGAGTACTCTAAATCATAGCTGGCGAAAATTCGCTAAATTTGATCTTGCATTGAATTGAGCGGATTATGGAAACTTATGCTGCCGTACTGGCCTATGCTATCCCCGGATTTCTTTTGTTAATCATTATTGAGGCCCTCGCCGGTCGTTGGATGGGCGTGCAAGTTAATAGCCCTGCGGATACGATCTCGAGTTTAAGCTCCGGTGTGACCAACACACTGAAAACCCTCATGGGCTTGGCGGTCGTCATTTTGAGCTACGGCTGGATGGTGAGCAATTGGGCATTTTTCACCCTGCCAGATGCGTGGTGGGTGTATCTACTGGCTTTTATTGGGCTGGACTTCAAGGGCTACTGGTCGCACCGCTGGAATCATGAGATCAACCTGTTTTGGAACCGCCACGTCATCCACCACAGTAGCGAGGAGTTTAATTTGTCTTGTGCCCTACGGCAAAATATTTCTGCCATTATTGGTATTTACTTTTTTCTCTACATCCCCATGGCGCTACTTGGCGTGCCTACCAAAGTAGTAGCCTTTATAGCTCCGATTCATTTCTTTAGTCAATTTTGGTACCACACCCGCTTGATCGATCGGATGGGCTTTCTGGAATACATCATCGTCACTCCTTCTCATCATCGGGTGCATCATGCGATCAATGATGAGTATCTGGATAAGAACTATTCGGAGATTTTTATCGTTTGGGACAAGTGGTTTGGTACCTTCCAGGAAGAGCTGCCGGAGGTGCCACCGGTGTACGGCACCAAGCGTCCTGCGGGTACCTGGAATCCCATTCTGATCAACTTCATGCACGTGTGGAGCATCATACAAGACGCCTGGCGGACGCGCTCGTGGTGGGATAAACTCCGTATCTGGTTCATGCCTACGGGTTGGCGGCCCGATGACGTGGTGGAGCAATACCCTATTCCTTACTACAAACACGCCAGTGAGCAGCGTAAATATGATAGCAAGCCATCGACAGCATTACAATGGTGGTCGGGTGTACAGCTCATTATTCACTTAGTATTAATGTATCACCTAATGTTCAATATTGGGGACCTGGGCTTTTCGCAAATTCTGCTTTACGGTAGTTTCTTATTTGTATCTACCTTCTCATATACCACATTATTAGATCGGCATTGGCTGTCTATGTGGATGGAGATACTAAAGCTGGTATTTGGCTTGGTATTGGTGTATTATTTAGGTGGTTGGTTTGGCCTGGGGATGTTTGGTACCTATGCTGTGATTGCGTATTTGCTCTTGGCTTTAGGTGCTTGCTTATTCTTTGTACGACGGGAAGTAGGGGCTGACTTGCCAATAGCGCTCAACTAGAAAGATGACAAGTTTTCGACACGAATGTACGCAGTTAAGTCTCAACTGCCATCACTACCGAATTTATCAGGATGGGCGCTTATTGACTTTCGCTGAGCTTGCTCGCTTGTGGCGTACGGATTCAACTTTTGTGCAATGGTACACTCAGCTACTCGCCGCTTCCCCTTTCGCTGCTTTCTTTTGGGAGCACCCGCCCATAAGGACGAATACCCTTGAACAGCCCTATGAATTTGTCTTGGTAGAAAGCCCCACACTTGCCCGCGTATCCGCTGATCCTTCGTCTTTTCGCTCGTTCTTTGGTGAAGCTTTGGCTGTATCTTTTCCCAATCTTCGGGGGGATGCTCAATTGGTAGCTCCAAGCCCCACTCCAGAAGAGAACTTTCCTCACCTGGCTTCTTTTTGCCGCAGGGCAAAGCCAGATCAACTACAAGCCTTTTGGCAAACGGTTGGTGAATTATTTGAGCATTGGACTACAACCGAAACGCGTTGGCTGAGTACCTCGGGCTTAGGCGTCTACTGGCTACACGTTCGCTGGGATTTAAAACCCAAATACTATACACACGCTCCCTATCGAAACCACTCTTGATGCTACAGGGCCAATAAGCTAGGTAAGCCTAAAACACCGCCTATCGTAAAGTTGGGCTGTATATCGGTAGTATTACCTCGTCCGTGGCTGATCCAGCAAGTGGCGTGGCCAAAATTATTACCTCCGGCAATATCAGACTGTAGGTTGTCACCAATCACTAGAATTTCTTCTTTGGCTATTGGGTTTGGCAAGGTGTTGTAGGCGTAGTCGAAAAAGGCATAATTGGGTTTAGCTACACCAATTTCGTCTGATACAATGATGGTACCAAAATGCTGGGTCATGCGCAATAAATCCAACCTGGGGCGCTGTACTTCTTTGAGCCCATTGGTGATGAGCCCTAGCTGAAAACGCTTTCCGAGCGCGTCAAGCAATTCGTGTACACCATCGTAGGCGTGGCTGAGGGCTACCAGGTTTTCCAGATAACGCTTGCTGAAGGCCGCTGGCGAAGCAGGCTCCTGCTCAATAGCATGAAATAGCCGAGCAAAACGCTCAATCCGCAGCCGCTCCGCAGTCATCTCACCCCGCTCAAAAGCCGACCAAACCTGGTGGTTGATATCCTTGTAGATGGCGTAAATTTCTTCTGTACACCTAGAGCCATAATCAATAAAAGCCTGGAAAAGGGCCTTCTTGCTGGTGTTGGTGAAATCAACCAGGGTGTTATCAAAGTCGAAGAGGAGCCATTGGTAATGCATGCCTTGGATATTGAACTAAGGATTGAGGATGCAAGATATTGACATTTTTTAGCCTGGCAATGACCGTGCTTAGCTCTTTTCTGCTGATTAAATATGTACAAACCGCCTTCCTTGCATCAATACTAATGTATCTTTCTAGAATCTCTCTTACTGTATCAACTCTCACAGAAAATGAAAAATACCTACGCGCTCACAGGCTTTGCAGCACTGCTACTTCTAATTTTATTGTCGCTTAGTACCTGCACAGTGGAAAAGCGAAGGCAAAAACCATATGTTGCACCCCATTTGCTCCGTTCGGACTTAAATCTGGATAGCACTTATCAACTCTTTAAGGACTATGATATTTTCACCCGTCAGGGGTATCACCAAATAGAGGGAGATACTTTGTTTTACCCATTCATAGCTGCTCGTAGAGACGAAAATGCAGCGGTTGATTTAGTATGGTATCATGTAGCTACAGAGAAAGCAAAAGGTTTACCTATTGGAAGAGAATTTACGCAAACTTACCTCAAGCATAAGTATGTCCCAACCCAGGAAGGGGAAAGGCCATCAGAAAGGCTATTTGATTCTTACGTAAGTATACGTGATAGCCAAATCCTTAGGTTTTTGGTGCCCGTAGATTCTTTAGCTAGGAGATTATGGCAGGAAACAAGCCCTGGTCCTATGACGAGTGATGTAGGGCCCGCTATCGAAGTAATTAGTCAAGATACTGTGTACCGTATACCGTTACATTGTTGGATGTCGGATTCAACTGACATTAGTAGAGTGAAGCGAAATGTGGATGTTATTGAGATTCTGGATCAGTACCTAGATAAAGCAAGAGTAATGATAGATAGTATACCCTGCGAAAACATAGACTTCGATTATTACCATAAACTCACTCTTTCCGAAAGAATGATTATGCTCTGGCAAAAGAATACACTAAGTGGAGAGGCTTACCCTGGGGCTAGAGATAATTTGAGTTTTAAGCCTATAATTAGGAGGAAATATTGGACTAACTTTTATTGACAGTCGCTTCTTATTTAGTTCCATCTAAAGCCTCTTGAAAAGAGGCCACCGAGCGTTGCACATCTTCCGAGGTAGTCGTCCACGCACATACGCTAATGCGAATTACTCGCCTTCCATGCCAGTGCGAGCCGCCTACCCAACAGACGCGCTGGTCTTGAACGGACTGTAGCACCGCTTCCGTTTGTTCATCACTTTCACAAGCGACGACGACTTGGTTAAAGACCACTTCGTTCAGAACATCAATACCATCTACTTTCTCAAAGGCATCAGCAAATTCTTTGGCTCTTTGGTGTAAACCCCAAACCATTTCGTCTACCCCTGCTTGCCCTAAATAGCGCAGCGTAGCCCATAGCTCAACGGCCCTCGCCCGACGTGACATTTCGGGGGTGTAGAACATACCATCTCGCTCTTCACTTAGTACCAAATAGCCGCCTTTCATATGTAGGGCGGAAACTAAGGCCTCCCGGTGAGCGCACATCACGATGCCACTATCGTAGGGGGTGTTGAGGGTCTTGTGCCCGTCTACAGCCCAGGAGTGAGCCAGTTCCATGCCCCGGGTCAGGTACTTGAGTTGGGCTACTGCACCCGCCCACAGACCAAAAGCACCATCTACATGTATCCAAGCACCGGCATCTCGGGCTTGGGCGCAGATATCCGCGAAGGGGTCAAAGGCACCACTATTGACATTACCAGCCTGTAGGATTAGAATAGTGCGATCATCAAGTTGGGGGATTTCTGAAGGAATAATGCGGCCCTGTTCATCGGTTGGTACCCATTCAATATTTTGCTTGCCAAACCCAAGCAGGCTGATTGCCTTGAGGATAGTAGAGTGTGCTTCACGGCCCGTTACGATACGTAGTGGCGGTGCGTTAAATAGACCTTGTTCATTGATGTTCCAACCCTGGCGCTCGAGCAGGTGAAAGCGTGCCGCCGCCAAGGCACAGAAGTTTGCGCTGGAGGTACCGCTCACAAATCCCGCCACTACTTCTGGCGGAAGCCCAAAGATATCTCTTAACCAACCTTCGACTACCATTTCCAGCTTGGCTGCCAAAGGAGAGATCACCTGCATGGCCGTATTTTGATCCCAATAGGTGGCCAGGTGTTTTGCGGCGAGGCCTGTCGGAACAGCACTACCATTGACAAAGCCAAAATACCTACCCCCTAATTGTGCCACGGTTGCGGGAGAGCCATATTGATGTAGCATCTCTAAAACGGCTTTTCCGTTGGCGGTAGCTTGAGGAAGTGCTTCATCAAAAACAGCTAATTGGGCTAAGGCCTCGGGACTGGGAAAGACATTGCGCTCCAGCACCTGCTCAAGATAAGCCGAGGCGTACTGCTGGGCTTGTTCGAACAGCTGCCCATTGCGCAATTCTTCGTACATCTGCTTTTGTACTGTAGTGGGCATAGGAAAGGATTTTGAAGCAAAAAATGGGTGCTAAAGATCAATAGGAGTGATACCGGGAAAATGCTCTTCTACCCATTTTATTGGAGCGGGATTCTTATCACCCGTCATCGTATCACACTTGAAAAACAGATAGTAAAGTTGATGTTCTCCGCACAGGCGATCCAATAGCCGGTTCATCCGAGTGGTAGCTCGATCTGCTTGCTTGTAAATGACCGTATCCCGCCAGATATAATAGATTTCATCGTGGTTCTGCACAATGTTGAGTAGGATTGGGTCATCAATGAATTGTTCTAGAAAGCGCCGAGCGAGTACAGCGTGGTGTTGGTGCCAGTTGCGGGGCCGACGCTTATCTTCCTGGAATTTAAAGGTATCGTGGGTAAGGGCAATGATGCGCAGTTTTTCCCGTGTAGTAGCATCAACCTCAAGCCTGTCAATATTGGCGAGTACTTCTTGCACATGTTTGTACACTTCGCCTTCGGGATGACCATAACGGGGAGTACCCCACATCATACCTTCCACCATAAGTGGGTGCTGAATGAGTTCGTGCTCAAGCGCTGTCTCTAGGCCCAAGGCCTCTGCTAAATCTATTTTATCAGCTGATGATCCGTTGCCCATTCGGTAAAACTCACTACTGTTCTCTTGACGTGTCAAAATTACAACTATTAGCCATCTAACGATTACTTTTTAGGATTAGTTGCTCTGCGGGATTTAAGACTTCGCCCAACGGGAAAAGCTGCCTAGGTGAGGTTTGGCCATCGAAAGTGTTGTGTTTCGTACTCAAAGTGGAATTTAGTTTTAATTATTTGGGATTATTCCCTAATTTAATTCCGATATAATCTTTTAGGCCCTGCCAAAAGATACCCTTCTTTCCATCGTCAAAACTATTTATCTATGGGGTATGACACTAAAAATATTCGTAACGTAGTACTACTGGGCCACCCCGGATCGGGAAAGACTGCACTTGCCGAATGCATGTTGTTCGAGGCAGGTGAGATCTCTCGCCGGGGCTCATCTACAGAAGGGAATACCGTATCAGATTATACCAACATCGAAAAGGAGCGCGGTAATTCCATTTTTGCCTCTCTCATGCACGCCAGTTGGAAGGACAGTAAGATTAACATTATAGACACTCCGGGCTATGACGATTTTGTAGGAGAAGTGATTTGCTCACTGAAAGTAGCAGACACTGGTATCATGCTATTGAATGCCCGTAGCGGAGTAGAAGTAGGAACCGAGTTGATTTGGGAATACATCGAACGTTTTTCTACCCCCGCATTATTCGTCATAAACCATTTAGACCACTCCAAGGCCGATTATGAATCTACGCTTGAACAAGCACAAGACCGCTTTGGCAATAAGGTGATACCTGTGCAATACCCGCTGAATGCAGGAGACAGCTTTAACACCATCGTTGACGCACTTCGCATGACGTGTTACGTCTTTTCAGAAGACGGTGGTAAGCCCGAAAAAAAGGAAATTCCAGCTGAGGAAATGGACCGTGCTAAAGAATTACATAATGCACTAGTAGAGGCTGCGGCGGAAAATGATGAAGGCTTGATGGAGAAATTCTTCGACGTGGGTACCCTCACCGAGGAAGAACTCGCCGAGGGCTTACGTATTGCTATCGCAAACCAAGAAATATTTCCGGTATTCTGCTGTGCTGCCGAAAGTAATATGGGTAGTGGCCGCATTATGGGCTTTGTGAATGATATTTGCCCAAGTCCTGCCGATCGCCCACCAGCTGTTCTCGCTGATGGTGAGACCTTGGAATGTACCACTAGTGGTGATACCACCATGTTAATATATAAGACAATATCAGAACCTCGGGTGGGTAATGTATCCTACTTCAAGGTATATAGTGGTGTGCTCAAAGCGGGCGATGAGCTTGCAAACACCAGCAATAGTCAGACGGAACGCTTCAGTCAGCTCTTTCTAGCCAATGGAAAAGAACGTTCAGGTATTGATGAAATCCGTGCAGGGGACCTGGGCGTCACGCTAAAGCTGAAGGATTCTCATACCAATCAAACTTTAAATACCAAAGGCAATAACCGCCAAATTGAGCCGATGCACTTTCCGGAGTCGCGTATTCGCGTGGCCATTGATCCGCCAGGAAAAGCCGAGATGGAGAAGCTGGTCAAGGCCCTTCACGTTATCGAAGAAGAGGATCCTACCCTTCACTTAGAGCAATCTCCTACACTTAAGCAAACACTCCTCCACGGACAGGGGCAGTTACACTTGGATCTTATTAAGTACCGATTGGAGAAAGTGAATGGCGTGAGTATGAACTTTAGTAGGCCACGGATTGCCTACCGGGAAACCATCACCAGTGCTGCTGATACCTCCTACCGCCATAAAAAACAGAGTGGAGGTAGCGGGCAGTTTGCCGAAGTGCACTTACGAATTGAGGCATATAAAGAAGGTATGCCAGATCCTGATGGATTAACCGTGCGCAAACGCGAGGAAGAAGAACTACCATGGGGTGGAACCCTTTCTTTCTTCTGGTGTATCGTTGGCGGCAGTATTGATAGTAAATATTCCAATGCCATCAAGAAAGGTGTCCTGCAACGTATGGAAGAGGGACCATTAACCGGTTCCCCCTGCCAGGATATTCGAGTGTCCGTTTACGATGGAAAGATGCACTCGGTAGACTCCAATGATACGGCCTTTATGATTGCGGCTCGGATGGCTATTCGGGACGCCTTTAAAGTAGCATCACCGCAAATTTTGGAACCCATTTATGATGTGCAAATCCTCTGCGATGCCGAGGTGATGGGAGACATTATGGGGGATCTGCAAACCCGTCGAGCTATGATTGCTGGAATGGATTCTGAAGGTCACTATCAGCGCATCAAGGCTAAGGTACCACAATCAGAGATGTACCAATACTCTTCTACCTTGCGCTCCCTAAGTCAAGGGCGGGCTAAGTTCACGCGTAAGTTCGCGGAGTTTAACCCCGTACCTTATGACGTGCAGGAGAAGTTAATGTCCAACTACCAGGAAGAGGAAGTGGAAGCTTAACCTCAGTGGTAACTAGAAATGCAAGGGCAGTCATTAGGTAATGGCTGCCCTTGCTATTTTGAGATTATTTACCGCTAGTATCAGGTTTTTCCTCATCCCAAGGGTGGGTCCGTAGAAATGCTTCCCATTCCTGTTTTACTGCCTCCTTAAATTTTAAGAAGTCATAATCAGATATTGGGTCGAAGTGCCCCAGTTTACTGTCTTCTACGTAGTCAAATGTTGGGTGATGCACCTCGTCGTCTTTGGCGTAGGAATAGCATTGAATAGTTATGCAGGTTTCAACATTTGCTTTGTCACAGCGCAAACGATGAATTTGGTTTACTTGTGGCATGAGATAGGTTATATCACCGGCACCAAAAGTCGCATGGGCTAAAGGTTGGGCGGTTTTATCATCCTCCGGTAGCATACGATAAAGGTCTACATCAATTTTGCCTCGGAGTACTTTGATGATCGCGTGAGTGTTGCCGTGATTATGAATCGGTGATCCGCAGCCGGGAGGCCAAATCTCCATCACGTACGGAATACCAGGAGAGCCGCCCTGAGCTACACCCAGGGTAATACGCAAGTATACTTCCTTGTAGTCATCGTCTACCGAAAGTAAATTGCTGGCGTCCTCATCCTTCTTAAACGAGGAATATGCTAGCTTGTATTGAATAATTTGATTGGCAATTCCGTCTTCCTTCCTTAAGCTATATTCTAATGCCTGCTCAAAATCTGGGAAGTCTGGGGTGTTGAGGGTGAAGTTCTGGCCGGCCACGTTTCCATATAGCGCCTGGCATTCCGGTGATAAATTTGGAGGAGTCACAAAAGAATTGTGCGCGGCTTCGGTCATTGTAAAGCTATCGGAGGGAAGCACCTTGGTAGGCGGTTCTTGAGTGATAGGTTCGATCCACGCATGAGACAGTTTCACCGTGCTGCTATGCTCAATGGAGCTCAATCGCTGAATGAATTCATAGGGGTCCTGATAGTCTTCTTTGGTGAATACATTCGGAGGTGTTGCGTAAACATACTGTGCCAGCGTGGTGCTGAGTCGCATTTCGCCTTTTCCGAAGCGCAGTACCTTATTGATACTGTCAATGCTGATCCAATAAACACAGCGACTGTTAGCATCGATTGCAGGAGTATAATTGTCTGGTGCTTTGGGATAAATGGGCGGCCCATCTAAGGTGTCAATTGATGCTTCTTCACCATTCTTCAGGTAGGAAAAGGTAGCTGTCTCCTCGTTGATTCGAAAAAGCAGCGCAGGATCATCACTCTTACTTGATTTTAGGGTGATTTGGGCGTGTGTAGCACCTTGGCCTAAGGTGAAGGTAACAACCCCCTGACCCGGTATAATTAATTGTGGTCCACCTGATTGGGAATCTGATTCATGGTCTATACTTCGTGCTTGTGGAATTAGAGCGGCGCTACTCAACGCAACGACATTGGG
>JBCBWU010000236.1:0-10108 GCA_039816955.1 Bacteroidota bacterium | reverse complement strand
ACAACCAAAGCACACATTTCTATGCTATGATGTTTTATCTCATGGCACTAGCAGCTACCCTTGTTACCTTGTACACAGCCTACGTTGCCTTACGTTTTTTCACCGATGCCTTTCCTCAACTCCCCACTTACTACTTGTGGGGGATACGGCTGGGCTTAGTCATCTTCGTCATTTTTTCGTTCGAGGGTTTTGTCATGGGTGGGCGCATGTCGCATACGATTGGTGGGCCAGACGGTGGGCCAGGCCTCCCATTCCTCAACTGGAGCTACGAGTTTGGCGATCCGCGCATTGCTCACTTCATCGGCATGCATGCCTTACAGGTGCTACCCATACTGGCATATTATCTGCTACAGAATGTAAGGATGGTAGTCATCATATCGGTACTCTATGGCTTATTGGCGGCTTACACGCTATTGGCAGCCTTGCGGGGCACAACTCCAATTTGAGCTAATCTTACCTTTTTTCGAGATTGATATGTGACTTAAACTAAAAAGAGCAATCCGGCCAATTTTCACCGATCCCCACAGAGGTCTTGCGGGGATCGATAAAGAGCCTTTTGTCCTGAGATATTTGCAACGGATACGTATCCCAATAGGTACTTCCCAAAGTACTCAGGCCTACGAAATAGTGATCCTCGTTCACCTATCCTAATCATCATGCTCTGGACACTACAATTTTACAGTGCTTGTATTAACTCCTCCAGTATTTCAGTACTCTTATTTTCCTTCTTTGCCGCTTCTATTGCCAATTTGGCGATTCGCTCTGTTTCAGTTTTGTTACCCGACTTATGCATAAGATGAGCGTAAGTATCCAGATAGGCATAGTTTGGTTCTTGCTTAGTTACTTCCTCCATCCATTCAAGACATTCTGCTATAACATCTTGATCATCACATTCTTCATAAACCTGCCAACTGAAATAGTTGATGTAGCCATTGTCAAACTCTCCTTCACTTTTTAACCTTCTATTGATCTTGAGAACTTCATCCCATTTGTTCTGGGCTTTCAAATAATCTTTTTCGTATCCAGGAAGAATGTCTTCGACCCAACCTGCACTCAAGGCATTCTTTGCAAACTTAATAGCCTCATCATATTTGTATTGATCAGTTTCTGCAATAGCAGCGTTGAATTTGGCAGTAGTAAGTGCATACAGCAATATGTCTACATCATTCTTCCCGTAAAGGTCAATGTATCTCTGTTTGTTGTCTAGTATACCATCCGCGACGCTGACTGGTGCATCGCGACCAAAATAAATCAAGGTCGAGAAATATGCTTCAGAAAATTTATCCTGCGTATTGACGAAATAGTCACTCAATTCAGTAGCATCAATTTTTGTATTTGTTCGATTGACGTAATCAACATAAAACTTAGGATACTTTGAGGGGGTAATTACATTGGAATATCCGCTCAATATGCTGTTGTCTTCATCTAGTTTATTACTCTCATTTGTAAACTCAATCACACTTTTTCGTAGTGATATTGAATCTTGACCTGGAAATCCATACTTTCTATTCAGAATAAACCCCTCTTGATTAAGAACAATTCCCGTTGGGTAGCTGCTTACGTGATGCTTCTTGGATAAGTGGAAAACAGTATCGTTTTCAGCATCATACTTCAGCATCACAAAATCCTCTCCCAGCACTTCTTTTATTGAGTCATTTTGGAAAACCAACTGATCCAATTTTTTGCACGGGGCACACCAGCTTGTGTAAAAATCAATAAAGAGTAGTTTCTCTTCTTGAGCAGCTATTTCTAGTGCTTTACCAAAATCTTGTTCAACAACGATTAGCTCCTTAGACTCTTGGGTAAGTTGATCATTTTCTTGGCAGCCAAAAATTAAAAAAGCGATAGTAACTAATTTGATGTACTTCATATTGTTCAGTTGTAAGCATTTTGTCGATGCCTTTAAGGACAAAAAATAACTCCTCAAGTTGCAACGAACTCCTTCTCTTGTCTCTCCCTGGAAATCATCTTACGCTTTTGGCCGACTTCTGATTGATGAGCTACAAAACAAGCCAGACTGCGTATCCACAGCAAAAGAGCAATGACTCACTGCAAGTGCAGAATTCAGCAAACAAGAGATGGATTGTAGTGTTACGGAAAAGTAATTGCATTAGTAAGACAATATACCATTATCCATGCGTTCTGTACTACTCGTAAGTTTCTTGTTAAGTCTGTCCGCACTTAGCGCTCAGTCTATCGTAAAGGGTAAGGTCCTCACCCCGGATGGTGAGTCGGCCATGTTTGCTACGGTAATCATCAGCAATCCGGAAACAGAAGAGGTCATTACCGCTGCTAATACCGATCTAGATGGCAATTTCGAGCTACAAACCAGCTCTACCCAGTTTGATGTAGCAATCACCTACGTAGGCTTTGCCGAAAAGCGCATTGACGATATCTCCGTGATCGACAATTTTCTGGACATGGGCAGCATTGAGCTGCAAGAAGACGTCGCCCTGCTAGACGAAGTATTGGTAGTTGGGGAACGATCAACTACCGAAATCCAGCTGGATAAGCGTGTGTTCAATGTCGGAAAAGACTTGAACGCCCGGGGTGGTAGTGCCCTTAACGTACTGGAAAATGTACCCTCTGTACAGGTAGATGTAGAAGGGAATGTGAGCTTACGCGGAAGCGGTGGGGTGCGCATCCTGATCAACGGACGCCCTAACGGCTTGGTCGGTGATGGTGGCCAGGGCTTGCGCGCGCTGACGGCGGACATGATCGAACAGATCGAAGTGATTACCAACCCCTCGGCTCGTTACGAGGCGGAAGGTGCAGCGGGCGTCATCAATATCATTCTCAAGAAAGATCGCCGCAAAGGCTTTAACGGATCTTTTGATGTAAACGCCGGCCTACCAGAATCTTACGGTGGAGCAGCTAATTTGAATTATCGCTCTGGCAAGCTCAACTGGTTTACGAACTACGGACTCAACTACCGCACCCGAGTTGGGCGCAGCAGTGTAGAGCAGGACCTCTTCACGGACAATGGCATCTTCCGTACCGAGCAGATTGGCGACCGGGACCGCACGGGCCTGAGCCACAATTTCCGCGCAGGCGTCGACTATAATTTCGACGAAAAGACGACCCTGACTTTGGCTGGGCGCTACAACATAGGTGACGATAATAACATCAATACGACTACTTATCTCGATTTCCTCGACGGCGACTTTCTGGGGCGCACGATCAGAACGGATAGGGAGACGGAAGCGGAAGAGGAAACAGAAATGTCCTTAAGCTTTCGCAAGGAGTACACTAGCAAAAAACACGTCTTGACTGCTGACATTCGCTACCAGGACGAAGTAGAAACCGAAAGCAGTGACTTGCGGAATAACATCTTCTCAGATCTGGAGAGTGGCGAAGGCATACTAGACCTGGTGCAGCGCAGTGCCAACCGGGAAGCGAATACCAACCTGATCTTTCAGACAGATTACACCCTGCCTTTCGGCGAAAATGGAAAGTTTGAAGCGGGGGCACGTATTGGCATCCGCACCATCACCAACGACTTTACCGTAGAGGAACTTGAGAATGACATCTATGAGACGCTACCCGAATTTACCAATGAGTTTTTCTACGACGAAAACATCTACGCAGCTTACCTGATGTACGGCAACAAAAAGGGAAATTTGAGCTACCAGGTTGGCTTGCGTCCGGAGTACACCGGTATCAAAACGGAACTTGTAACCACGGCCGAGGTAAACGACCGAGACTTTCTCAACTTCTTCCCCAGCGCTAATTTGGGCTATGAGTTTTCGGAAACCAAAACGCTACAGTTTAGCTACAGTCGGCGGATTAGTCGGCCTAGTTTCTGGAGCCTGAATCCTTTCTTCACCTTCTCAGATGACCGTAATTTCTGGAGTGGAAATCCGGATCTTAACCCCGAATTCAGCCACAATGTCGAATTGGGTTTTCTGCGGATACTCGAAAAAGGTAGCGTTTTTGCATCTGCTTACTACCGCAGAACTACTGGTGTGACCGAACGCATCCAGCGCGTAAATCCAGACGGTACCACCATTACCCGCCCTGAGAACCTGGCCACACAAGACAACCTCGGTTTTGAATTGACCGCCAACTACAAACTGGCCTCGTGGCTGAAACTCAATGGCGACCTCAACTTATTCCAGGAGATCATAGACGGTGGTGAGGAGTTTCCAGAACTACAGGCGGAGACCTTCACCTGGTTCACCCGCGCTACCGCACGTTTCGACCTAAAAGAACGCACCGAAGGGCAAATTCGCTTTAACTACCAGGCACCCCGCCAAACCACCCAAGGCCGAACCCGATCTCTTTGGCGAATGGATTTGGCCTTAAGTCATGAAGTATTGAAAGGAAACGGTTCTCTCACGCTCAGTGTACGGGATGTCTTCAACACGCGTATTCGTCGCAGGATTGTGAGGGGCGAAAACTTCATCCGTGAGAATCAATTCCAATGGCAGGGCACAGTGGCCAATTTGGCCCTGAATTACCGAATTAATCAGCAAAAGCCGCGTGGGCGTCGGCGGTAAAGGGGTGAAATTAGAAATAGGAAGGTAGAAGTTAGAAATGGAGTAAATTCTGGCACTTCTAATTTCCTACTTCTTCTTTCTAATTTCCTATTTGCCCACTACTGACAATCCGCATTATACCTCGTATCCGTTCGGCTACTGCTATCAATGATTGATTGGTAGGCTTCTTCTAAGGTGATACCGTTATCCGTATTCTTTTTGAGCAGGTACTCAAAGGTGGGTCCGTCAGGATTTCCGTACTTAGCCATATCCCGATCTTGGAGTACTTTGACCGTCGCTTTGTCGGTCATGAGGTAGCGGGCATTAACACGGGCTTCGTGCCGTAGTTCGTAGGCCCGGTGGGCACGGGTTTCCAAATCCACCCCTTCCTCCTCCCATTTCTGGTTGATGACACCAATGGCTACTACCTGATAGTTGTACCAGAGTCGGATCTCGCAATTGGTTTGGGGTATTCCCGCCAAATTAGTGGTAGTCGGAGCGGCAGGAATGAATACCTTCTGCCCTACCTGAATCTGATTGGCCTGATTAATCCGGGTGAAGGTATTGTCTGTTTCCGCTTTGCGGTTGGTCCCTTCAATAATGCGGTGATACAGATGAGGATTATCATAAGCCCGCTCGGCAACACTACTGAGCCAGTCATTTTCCTGAATGGTGTAGGCCGTATTGGGCGTTTGGGTATTGCCCGGTAAGATGAGTACAAAGTAGGCCCAAAGCCCCAATAGATATTTTATCCCAGACATATGGATCACAAGTTTACCATAAATGTAAGGGAAGAATAGCGTTTTGCCCACTACGGAGTAGCATCCGCTTGATTTACTCGCCGTAACGAATGGCACTAAGATTCCCTTCTTCCTCTTCTTTGTACAAGCGAGACTTGATTACAAAGCGGATTCCCAGGGGAATTTCGAGTGAAAAACTAGCGCCCCGTCCGGGCACTACATCAACCGTGAGTTGGGTGTGCTTCCAATATTCAAACTGATCAGCCGACATATAGAAGTTACAGTCATGAATATTGCCTAGCCAGACGTCCGTTTCGTTGATGAGGAGTTCTCCTTTAGGGAAACACATCGGAGAAGAACCATCACAACAGCCACCGCTTTGGTGAAACATGAGATCACCGTGCTCAGCTCTTAATTCTTCTACAATCGCTTTGGCCTGATCGGATATAAGTACGCGTGGAGTCGTCATAAAATGCACTTATTTGGTTTCGGTTTGGAAAACAGGGTGGCTGCTTCCTCAAAAACAGCCACCACAGTTTATACACGGCAATTATTGATCTTTAGAAAAACCCTAAGGCATTCTTATCATAAGAGATCAACATGTTCTTGGTTTGGCGATAGTGATTCAGCATCATCTTGTGCGTCTCACGGCCAATACCTGACTTTTTGTAACCACCAAATGGTGCGTGTGCGGGATAAGCATGGTAGCAGTTGACCCAAACTCGGCCAGCCTGCACCGCGCGTGAGATCTGATAAGCCTGGTGCATATCTCTGGTCCATACGCCAGCTCCCAGACCGTAAAGTGTATCATTAGCAATCTCAATGGCTTCGGCCTCGTCTTTGAAGGTGGTTACACAAACGACCGGTCCGAAAATCTCTTCCTGGAAGACACGCATCTTATTGTGCCCCTTCAGAATGGTAGGTTGAACATAATATCCACCCTCAAGCCCTTCGTTGTAAGCCGCCTCACCGCCGGTCAACACTTCACAGCCTTCTTCTTTACCAATATTGATGTAGTTAAGAATCTTCTCGTACTGATCATTTGAAGCTTGCGCTCCCATCATGGTGCTAGGATCCATAGGGTGTCCGAGCTTAATTGCTTTGGTACGCTCAATTACCCTAGCGATGAAGGCATCGTAAATATCCTCTTGCACCAAGATTCGGGAAGGACAAGTACAAACCTCACCCTGGTTCAACGCAAACATCACAGCCCCTTCCAGGCACTTATCAAAGAACGCGTCGTCAGCATCCATGACCGAGGAGAAGAAAATATTAGGAGACTTACCCCCAAGCTCCAAGGTCACTGGAGTGATGTTCTTGGAAGCGTACTGCATGATCAACTGGCCGGTAGTTGTTTCCCCCGTAAAGGCTACTTTGTTGATCCTTGGGCTAGAAGCCAAAGGTTTACCTGCTTCTAATCCAAAACCATTAACCACATTCAATACCCCATCGGGTACCAAATCCTGAATCATTTCCATCAAAATCATGATTCCTACGGGCGTCTGCTCAGCTGGCTTGATCACCACACAGTTACCCGCAGCCAAAGCTGGTGCCAACTTCCAGGTAGCCATCAGGATGGGGAAATTCCAAGGAATAATTTGGCCTACCACACCCAACGGCTCAGGTACGTTCATAGATACAGTGGTGGCATCCAGTTCACTCACACTGCCCTCTTCTGCCCGGATCACCCCGGCGAAATAGCGGAAATGGTCAATAGCCAGTGGTAAGTCCGCTGCTCTGGTTTCACGCAGGGCTTTACCATTATCCCAAGTTTCGGCACGGGCCAGCGCTTCCAGGTTCTCCTCCATTACATTGGCAATCTTCAACAGCATATTGCTGCGTTCCGTAGCTGAAGAGTTATTCCAAGTAGGTGCAGCGGCCCAGGCGGCATCAATGGCCAGTTCAATGTCTTCTTTGGTAGAGCGCGCAATTTTCGTAAAGGCTTGGCCATCGACGGGGGACACATTTTCAAAATACTGCCCTTTGGTAGGAGCTACCCATTTACCGCCGATAAAGTTGTCGTAGTGGCTTTTGAAGGTGGGCTTTTCCACTACGTTGCTAGTGGTAGTTGCAACACTGCTCATTGTTGTTCCTTTAAGATGATTGGAAAATTTTGGAATCAATCAGATAGAAAAAATTAAATTCCAAAAACATATCGACATCAAAATTATAGTTGCAATAGCAGTCGTTTTTGTCGAATTCTATTAAGAAGGTGAACAATCCTTGCAAAATCAGCGCTGCTTGCCCTAAAACACACTGCTCATTTACGTTTTTTGGCCTTTATCCGTTATTTTAATGGTCCCTAATACGATCCTAAAAAACCAATCCTTAATGCCATTTTCCAATACCGTTTTTAAGAATCGGCGCCTGGAGACACTAGTGGAAAACCAAACCACTTACGCGGCACAAAATGCGGAGCTTCATCTCTTCGAAACGCATCAGGAAGCAGAACAGGTGTTACTGCGCTTTCATCAACCCGTACTGGCCAGTATGCTAGAAGGGAAGAAAGTCATGCACCTGGATAGTATGACCCCGTTCAGTTTCCTACCGGGTGAATCACTCATCCTCCCGGCCGACGAGTTGATGTGTATTGATTTTCCGGAAGCTCAAATGGATACGCCTACTCGCTGCCTCGCGCTCGCCATTGAAGAGGATCAAATCAAAAACACGGTGGCTTTTTTAAACGAAAGCCGCAGTAAGGTAGACAGCGAATGGAAGTTTACCGACTATAATTTTCACTTCACCAATGATGTGGCGATCCAGCAGCTCATCCGCCGCTTAACTTTCCTCTTCACGGAAGATCACAGCTCTCGAGACATCTTTGTTGATTTTATCTTACGGGAATTGGTCATTCGGATTTTACAAACGGAGAACAAGAAGATCTATACCGAACAAACCATGCAGCTCAGTAGCAGTCATCGTCTGGCGTACATTATCCACTACATTCGGAAAAACCTGGATAAAAACCTGACCATTAAAGAATTGAGTCAAAAGGCCTACATGAGTGAGTCTAATTTCCATCGGGTATTTAAGAATGAGCTCAATATCTCCCCCATCGATTTCATCAATAATGAGCGCTTGAAGCTTGCCGTTAGCTTGCTGCAAAATCCGCGCAAGAAAGTTAAGGAGGTGTATATGGAATGCGGCTTCAATAGCTTATCCTACTTTGTGCGGATGTTCAAGCGCCGCGAGCGACTCACACCGAAGGAATATCAACAGCAATTGCGACGGAAAGCGCATTAGAAGGGGAGAGTGATCTAATGATGATACCGGACCTAGCGGTAGTAAAGCGATGACTATCCGCAGCACTACCCAGATAAAGGAAATGGCCGTCCAAAAAGGGAATGTCCTATTGCTGCAGTTAGCCAATTTTCTCCAAGACCAAACGTGTCCAGATCACTTCTGACTTGTTAGGTAATAAACTAGCTTGCCCCGATAGCTGTAAACAAACTGCAAAACCCTGAGCTATGGCTTGCTTGGTGAGCTTGGTGGTATTAATGGGAAAAGTATGTGTACCCGCCCCTGCCGGACCATGCCGTAAAGACAAGGCCACCTTACCAGAAACTCTCAATAGCCTGGCTATGCGGGTAAGTGCCTGCTCTTGTTCTGCTTGATCTAAATGATGCCACACCCCAGAAACCAGAACAAAATCGAAATGGTCCTGGTAAGCATCCAGCCTAGATAAATCTGGCAAGGCATCATCTACCCATTCAAGGGCAGGTGAAGGATAGCGTGTCTGTCCCAATTGCCGAAAAGCGGCCAGGGGTTCCACTGCTGTGACCTTGTATCCGCGCTGGCACAGTTCATAAGCATCTCTGCCTATACCAGCTCCTAGATCAAGTACTTGGGCTGGCGCGGCCGGAAGATGCGGGAGAAAATCATGATGCAGCACCGCAAAGGGAACCCGCTCCGTAACTACTACAAAGCGATCAACATTCTTGTCATAGCCCGTAGTTCCTGGTGTTGTCTTCATTATTTTCTACTGAAATCACGAGTACCAAATTCGCCGTAAGGCTCATCTAACGCGCTCCGAAAGAAAACTGGAAAAAGCTTCTGACTCCACGTAGCGCCAAAAACGATGCGTACCACCAATGGCCGCCTCCTGCAAGCTTAGTGATGAATTTGGAAAATGCTCCAAGAAATAGTCTTCTAGCTTATTTAGCTCACGTTGGCAATTGCATCCCAGCGACGTATTTCCATACTTGCGAGGTCCCGGGCCAAAAATGAGTACTCGCTTACGCAACACGAAGTCTTTCTTGTTGTAAAGCACCGATAAGCGATAATTATCCTCATCCGTTAGATCCAGAGTAGTCGTTCGCTCATCGTAATCGAAAAAGGGTTCTTTCGAAATGGCCGGTGCCAATAAGCATAAGTTCACCCGCGGCTGTGCTGGTGTGGGTAAAGATTGCAACGTAGAATCAATGCGCTCATCGTAGGTATTGCTCACGATTGATACTCCTACCTGCGCCCCCAGGCTATGGGTAATAATGTTCAACTGTTCCCTTTCAATTCCTTCAACGAGCTGTCTTAATGCATAGCCCGTGCGGGTAGCTTGGACTTGAGCTACATCTTCAAACAATTGAAAAATACGCTTATTGACCTTCGCCTTCCGACCGATGCAGCAGTCAAAGGTTCCATCCCAATAGACTTCTACAAATTGGGGTGCTTGATCAGGAGCGTAACGGCTGGTAATACTACTGCGCACATTGTTGTAATCATCTTTAGAAGAAGAACTCCACTGCTGTGGCACTAGTGGTTTGCGGAAACCGTGAATAAGCAGGAACAACTCCCGCTGTTGATCTAGCGTATTGATCCTATCCACCAGCTGGCCAATTATCTTCTCTTGCAGGGCTGCAAAGTGCTGTTCTGAAAACCCTGTGACTTGTAGAT
>JBCBWU010000235.1:0-10218 GCA_039816955.1 Bacteroidota bacterium | reverse complement strand
ATTATCAAGATGTACAGGAGGTATTTCCGTCAAGAATCGGCTGGGCTCATTGTAGGTCATCTTACCGTAGCGGTAGCGTGCATTGGCGTAGCTGATGGTCAGGAACTGCTCCGCTCGCGTGATAGCTACGTAGAACAGGCGACGCTCTTCATCCAGCCCTTCTGGCGAATCCATACTCATGAAGCTGGGAAAGAGCTTCTCTTCCAGTCCGGTTACAAATACGGATTTATATTCCAAGCCCTTGGCCGCGTGTACGGACATAAGCGTCACGTGATCGGCCTGCGCCGGATCTTTTTCGTCAAAATCGGTAAGTAGCGCGATGTTCTGGAGGTAAGTAGCCAGGCTGGCATCAGGTAATGTATCCGTATCAATAGGCGTATCCTCCGCCACGAAAGCCTGGATACCGTTGAGCAAAGACTGGAAGTTCTCCTGCCGGCTCATGCCTTCGATGGAGTTGTCCTTCTTGTAGTGATCCTCGAGTTTAGATTTCTTAGCTACGAGGGTAGCGATCTCGTAGGCATTGGCATCATCCAAACGCTTTTTGGCGCTTTCGATAATGTCAATGAAGCCGTCCAGATTGCTACGCGTACGGCCAGTTGCCGGAAATTGCCGCACCGCATCCCACATACTGAGGTCTTGCCGAATGGCCAGTTCCGTGATCTTACTGACGGTTGTATTTCCAATACCGCGCTTGGGGAAGTTAATGATGCGGCGCAGGGCTTCTTCATCTTTGGGGTTCACTACCACCCGTAGGTAAGCAATTAGGTCCTTTACTTCCTTACGTTGGTAAAAGGATAATCCACCAAATACTTTATAGCCAATATTGTAACGGCGCAAGTACTCCTCAAAGACCCGGCTCTGAGCATTGGTGCGGTAGAGAATTGCAATCTCCTTATTGGCCAGGTGATAGCGGTTTTTCTGTTCCAGGATGGTATCCGCAATGCGTTTCCCTTCCTCACTATCGCTCATGGCTTTGATGACCTTAATCTTCTGCCCATCACCCTTATCCGACCAGATTTTCTTCTGAATCTGGCGCTTATTGAAAGTAATTACCTCATTGGCTGCTTGCACGATATGCTCCGTAGAGCGGTAGTTTTGCTCCAGCTTGAAGACCTGGATGTTGTGCTTCTGGAAGTCATTCTCAAAGTCGAGAATATTCTGAATGGTAGCCCCTCGGAAAGCATAGATCGACTGGGCATCGTCACCGACTACACAGATGTTGCGCGGACTGTTATCGTACTGGACCAACTTACGTACAATAGCATACTGCAGGTGGTTAGTATCTTGAAACTCATCCACCAACAGGTAACGGAAGCGCTCACGGTACTTTTTCAGTACGTCTGGATTCGCCTGGAGTAGTTCGTACAGCCGGTAGAGTAGATCGTCAAAATCCATCGCACCAGCCTTCTTACAGCGGGCGGTATAGGCCGCGTAGAGCTTGTACATGGCCGGCATACGGGCCATGCGATCCTGATTCATCAGCTCCTCATTTTTCTGATACAGCTTGGGCGTAATCAAATTACTCTTTGCGGAAGAAATCCGCTGGCGAACGCTGTTGACGCTGTAGTTGTCCTTGTTCAGGTTCATTTCCTTGATCAACACATTGATCAAACTCTTACTATCATCCGTATCGTAAATCGTGAAGTTGCTGGGATAGCCAATATGTTCTGCTTCCACTCGCAGGATACGGGCAAACAAAGAGTGAAAAGTACCCGCCCAAACTCTACTGGCTCTGGCTCCTACTACTTTTTCAATCCGTTCCTTCATTTCCCGGGCGGCCTTATTGGTAAAGGTTAGCGCCAGAATTTCCCAGGGCGCTACACCTTGCTCAATGAGATAAGCAATACGGAAAGTGAGTACCCGAGTCTTACCCGAACCTGGTCCAGCCACTACTAAAACGGGGCCGTCGGTGGTAGTGACAGCAGCGCGCTGTACATCATTGAGTTGGTCGAGATAAGAGCTGGAGTTAGATGGAATCAAAGCAGGGATATTTTGTCCGCAAGATAAGGTATCAGGCGTGAACGCAGCGGGTTCACAAACTGGATTTTTGTTGGGTATGGTTGTTTTTTAGGTTTTCTGTTAAGTCTGGTAGTTGGTTATTATTTTGCGTGCCGCGCCCAAAGTGGGCGGGTAAATTCCCACCCTCCGAACCAGCCATCCGTGGTGCAAGCTCATTACAGTATATAGCTTCCCCCACCCTGATCAGTTTGCTTGCGATACTAATTAGTATCTAGGGCTTGCCTGATCGGAAGCATCCATAATGAACCCTTATTTGTTGATGTCTTGATAGTCAGCTTTTGTGGATGAATATGCCGCAAGTAAAACCCTACAGCGTTTGTTTAAAAACTAATGGCTGACTCGTTTGATCTAAGCAATTATGCTTAAGCTAATGTAAATGTAGAAAGGAAAAGTTATTCACACAAAAAATTTGCCGAAAAAATATTTAAACTGTTAATGTTGTTGATTCTTGTCAGCTCTCTTGCATTTACCTCCCGACTCGCTGCATCTGATGATTAATTCATCAAAGCTACTCAACTGAGTGGTTGTGTGACAATGTATTTACGTCTACCTTGTCCGCTGATAAGGATGAGCATCCATTGTATCCAGCCCTGAGGGCTTAAAAAATGTATCCATCGACCCTGCAACCCGTTAACACCGGTACTCGTCCTTTTAATGTTGCATGTTGCTCCGGTAGGGGTAATGGCAATTTTAGTTAGTCAATACTAGGAGAAAAGACTAATTTTTTTGCGTAACTCAAGTTTTGAAGATGTTCAAATAATTAAATCGACGGTTTAATTATTGAGCAACTCGGAGGTCTTGGGCTACATCACCCGACAAACAGTTTAAATGATATCCGTAGCGATTGTTACGGCCAGTCGTTCTATGCGACTGGCTTGGCAAACGGCTGTGGAGAAGATGCCCCACGCTCAATGTGTCGGAGTCTATGCCACCGCTAATGCCTTGCCAAGTTCTGGCGACGGTCCGCCTATCGACATTGTACTGCTAGGCTTGAACACTCGAGAACGCGTTGTTCCGCTTATGCAGACAGTCCAGTCTGCCGAGCCACAAGCCCGAATCCTTGTACTTGCCGCACAGCTTACCGATAAGCAACTCTTTTCCGCCCTTCGTGTAGGGGCCGCAGGATTTCTTTCCCACAATATTTTCTCACAAGCTTTACAAAAGGCTATTGATCAACTCTCACGGGGTGAAACTCCACTGAGTAAGGAGGTCGCTCAGCGAATCATGGATTCCTTCAAAGCGCAGCGCAGCAGTGATAATCTGTCGGAGCGCGAACAGGAGGTATATCGCTTATTGTGTGCTGGAAAGAACTACCGCGAAATTGCTGCTGAACTCTTCGTTAGCCAGAATACGGTCCGCTTTCACCTAAAAAACATATACAAGAAACTGGGAGTAAAATCCCGACACGAAGCCATGGCCCGTGCGTACGAGGCTGATGGTTACTAGACCACAGTCGAATAATTAACCCCCGACTTTAGGCTTTTAGCGAAGCAATAAAGGATTGTTAAAGAATTTATGCAAGCTAAAAGCCTAAACAGAAGGAGGGAGTTAATTCCTGCCTGCCAAGCGAGTTGGCGAGCAGGCAGGTTTGACGAACACTAACATTGGAACTATTGAGCGTTTTTTCATACTAGTCTTGGTGCCGGGCAGTTTAGCCCGGCAACTTTTCTACGCCGCTCCACGCCTATAATAACATAATCGGTTAAGAATTTCTACTGCACACAAGCAGTCTGCTGCCTGGGGTATTGACCTCCAGGAGAACAGATAATTATTGCTACATAAACTCACTTTTATGAAACGACTTCTATTGCTTTTTGGCCTCCTTTTAGGCACCACTCTAATGGTCCACGCCCAGCGTACGATCACCGGAGTAGTGAGTGAGGCAGATGGCACACCAATGATTGGGGCCAGTATTATGGTCAAAGGAACAACTACCGGAACGGTGACTGACCTGGACGGTAGTTTTGAAATTAGTGTGGATGCTGATGCGGAAGCACTGATTATTAGTTACACCGGTTTTACACCACGCGAAGTGGAATTAGGTGCCAGTACGGTACTTAATGTGGTACTTGATGAGGGGGTCACGCTGGAAACTGCAGTGGTAACCGCCCTGGGTATCGAGCGTGATCGCAAGGCCCTTACCTACGCCGTAGAGGAAGTAGGCGGGGATGCGTTAGCGCAAAACCGGGAGACGAATATTGTCAACGCTATTGGTGGCCGGGTTTCTGGTGTACAGACCACTTCCTCCGGAGGACAAGCCGGTTCTTCTGCCCGGATTATCATTCGTGGTAACTCCTCATTCTTAGGTAATAACCAGCCGCTCTTTGTGATCGATGGTGTACCAGTAGACAACAGCCAAATCTTTGGCGGCGGCCAAAACAGTGGCAACGGTACTGGGACAGGTGACTCACCACTGTTCTTTGGTGGTACTACTAACCGTGCGGTAGATATTGATCCTAACAATATCGAGACGATGAGTATCTTGAAAGGGGCAGCAGCTACGGCACTTTACGGTTCTCGTGCCGCTAACGGTGTAGTTTTGATCACTACCAAGACCGGCCAGCAAGGCACTAAGCCTAAGATCACTTTCAGTACGAACTATGGCTTTAGTGAGGCGCGCCTACCGGAATTCCAGACCAGATATGCCCAAGGACTAAACGGTGCCTACCGCAACGGTAATGATCCAGCCCAGCGGATTTCTACCAGTTGGGGGCCCGCAATTGATACCCTGTTGGTAGACGCCGATGGTAATCTGGACCCGAATGGTAGCCCAATTCAGACCTTCAATAATCCGGAAGACTTTTTCCGCCAAGGGTCTAATCTAGACAACTCTTTATCCGTATCTGGAGCAAATGCCACCAGCGACTACTTCCTATCCTATTCCAACCGGATTGAGGAAGGTATCGTGCGTAATAATGATATGGATCGTCATAGCTTATTGGCGAAATTTAATACGCAGTTGAGTGATCGCTTACGCATTGGCGCGGGTATTACCTACACCAATACCGATATCACTACCGTAACGGAAGGTAATGGCCGTCAGTCCTACATGTGGACGGTGTACGGTGCGCCAATTACTTACGATCTGCAAGGTGATAACCCTCAAGACTACTTTAATGAGGATGGAACACAGCGTTTGTATCGAACCAACCGAAATAACCCATACTTCACGGTTGACAACAACAAGCTGACTAGTAACGTTAATCGATTTCTACCCAACTTCAGCTTGAGCTACGAGATCGCCGAAGGCTTGGCTTTGAACAACCGCTTTGGTGCTGATGTGTATTTCGATCGTCGTTTATACCGTGAGGTGATCGGTACTATTGGCACCTTTCCTACGGGACGCCTCTATGAGGACAACATCAACAATCGCCAGTTTAATAATGATATTACCCTTACCTACACCAAGCAGTTGGATAACATCAACCTCGACTTCCTGGTAGGTAATCAGATCAATGATCGGGCGGTGGATCGCATTTTTACACAAGGTGTGAACCTGGCGGTGCCAGAATTCTTTGATCTATCAAATGCGGCAACCATTACGACCAATCAGAACAACACCCAGCGTCGTCTGATTGGTGCTTATGCTTCTGCTACCATTGGTTACAAGAACTTCTTGTATGTGACCTTGACCGGACGTAATGACTGGTCAAGTACACTACCGAAGGATAATCGCAGCTATTTCTACCCAAGTGTTTCTGGTAGCTTGATTCTTACTGATGCTATTGCTAGCCTACAGGGCAATAAGGTACTGTCTTTCCTGAAGGTCCGTGCGGGCTATGCCCAGGTGGGTAATGATGCGCCAGTATACGCTACCCAGACTGATCTGTATACGCAGTCAAGCGTAGGAGATGGCCAGCGTGGTAGCATCTTGTTCCCGTTTAACGGTACAAACGGCTTTACCATTAGCAATGTAATCGGTAATCCTGAGTTGAGACCAGAACGGACGGAGGAGATTGAGTTCGGTTTGGAAGCTTACCTTTTCAATAGCCGGGTTCACTTAGAGGGTACTTACTACGATCGTACCACGGATGATCAGATTTTCCAGGCTCCGGTAGCCGGTTCTTCTGGTGCGGTTTCTCGCCTGGTTAATGCGGGCTCTATGCAAAACGAAGGGGTAGAATTCTTATTGGAGGTCACTCCGATTAAGACCCGCAACTTCCAGTGGGATATTGGTGGTACGTTCACTAAGAATACCAATCGTGTTGTAGCGCTTACCGATGGGGTAGATAATATCCGCCTGGGTGGATTTACCAACCCTGGTATTTACATCGTCCGTAACGAAGGCTACGGTGTTATCTGGGGTTCGCAGTATGAGCGCAATGATGAGGGGCAAGTACTAATTGATGATAATCCAGAATCAGGTACTTACGGTTTGCCATTACGTGCCGCTTCAAGCTTGGGCGTCATCGGTAATACGCAGCCAGACTGGTTTGCGGGACTTCGCACTACTTTCACCTTTGGTAACGAGAAGACCGGGCGCTTCACCCTCTTTGGCCTATTGGATATCCGCGAAGGAGGTGACATCCTGAACCTGGATAACTTCTACCTCAACTTCTACGGCGTAACCAAGCAAACGGAGGATCGCACGGGGGAAAACAGCTTTGTATTCCCGAACGGTGTACTCTCTGATGGATCTGCTAACAATATTGAGGTGCCTTACGATGAGGCCTACTGGCGGATCAACTTTGGCCGTGCCATGGAAGATCTGGTAGAAGACGGTTCTTTCATACGCTTACGCGAAGTGACCTTGTCGTATGCTCTGCCTCGTACGCTGCTACAAAATTCTGTGTTTGAAGATATCAGTGTAGCTATGACTGGTCGGAACCTATACCTGAACGCACCGAACTTCACAGGTTCTGATCCAGAATCAAGCTTGTACGGTTCGGCCAACGGACAAGGGTTCTACAACTTCATTACGCCCGGTACTGTAGGCTATAACTTCTCATTGAACGTGACCTTTTAGGAGCTGATAGTTTAGGTGTCGAGATGCCTAGCAGTACTCGGCACCTGGCTTCAGACTCGATCAACAAAACAACTCAATTAATGCGATACCTATCATATATTTTCATCCTGGCCCTCAGCGTTGGTTTGGTGGCTTGTGATGATTACCTCGATATCAATACCAATCCGAACCAACCGGAGAGCCCGGGAGATTTGGATCTTCTACTAGCCGATATGACGGCCACCACTGCCTACAACTTGGTGGGGGGTGGCAACTGGTCGCGCTACGGTGCGCAGTGGATGCAGAATATCGCTAATAATGCTGCTCCGCCGAACAACGACACTTACCGGATCAACACTTCTGACTGTAACAACGAATGGGCCTTCTACTCCTACGCCGGCGTACTCATTAACGCCAAGAAGATGATAGAAATAGGTGAAGAAGCGGGGCAGGAACACCACGTAGGGGTGGCCAAGATCTTGATGGCTCACAATTACGCTTTGTTGGCCGACTGGTGGGGCGACATTCCATTCTCGGATGCCTTGCTACGTGAAAATAATGGCCGGCCGCTATTCGACCAGCAGGAGTTGGTGTACACCGGTATTCAGGATATGCTGGATGAAGGCATTGCTGCATTAGGTAAAGAATCACCTATCAGTCTTGGCGGAGGAGATCTCCTTCTGGGCGGTGATATTGCAGCCTGGGCCCGTTTTGGCTATGCTTTGAAGGCGCGCTATTACATGCGCTTAACGAACGCTCCTGGTAGCGATGATCAAGAGCTTTCTACATTGGCTTTATCCGCTATTGATAAGGCGATGACTAGCGCTGCGGATGAAGCTACGTTCGCCTACACCAGCGATCCCGGCCAGGAAAATCCCTGGAACCAGTGGGTGGTAAAGTTTGCCAACACTATCCAGATGAGTGCTTTCTTCATTGATAAGCTACAAACTTTGAATGATCCACGTTTGCCGATTATGGCAGATACCTCTGTCACCTTTGGCGGTTACCTTGGCCATGCCAATGGTGGTACACCATCTAACCTCCTAGCAGATATCTCCAACATTGGTGCCTACTACATGGACGCAGATTTGGATATCCCAATGATGACTTACGTGGAGCAGCTCTTCCTTAAGGCAGAAGCCCACTGGCGCTTAGGCCAAACGGCTGATGCGGAGATGGCTTATGCAGATGCGATTCGCGCTCATATGGAACAGCTTTCCGGTAACGGCGAGTTGGGTACGGTAATCAGTGATACCGAAATCACTGACTATATCGCAGCGAACCCACTCGGAGGCCTTGGTGATCTGATTGAGCAAAAGTACATCGCAGGATTTCTGTTGAGTGCTTTTGAAAGCTATAATGATTACCGCCGTACCGGCTTTCCAGATGATATTCAGCCCGCACAAAATGCTGATGTTCCGGTTATTCCTACCCGGATGATCTACACGGATACGGAAATCAATAACAACGCTGCCAACGTACCTCCCGGCATCACGCTAGAGTCGAAGGTCTGGTGGGATGGTGATTGATATTTGGTTGCTTGGTCTCTAGTGGATTTAGACTAGATACCAAGTAGAATCTAAGTATGTTTTTGCCAATAAAATGGCATATGGTGAATAGGACGTCGCCCCGCTATTCGGGGCGACCTTTTTTTGTGGATGCTTTTTAGCGGGGGGCTCATCGAAAAAATTAAATAAGTAGTTGTGGTTGTTAAATTATTGGTTAAGAGGGGTTTATGTTTAGTTTGGGGCGAATTGGATCATTGCAAAAATCGAGTTATTTAATTTTTTCGATGGGGATTTTCTGGGGAGCTAAAATTGATTAATAAACGTCAATTTACTAATGAATTGCTGTTCCTGGATGGGGTTGTCTAAATCGTCAATAAGCCTGCTGTTGAATACCAGGTAGACGAAGGAAAGTGGACGATATTCCCAGCTTCCCCGAATGTTCCAGCGGCCTTGCTGATCAAAGGAATTATACTGATAAAAGGCCGATAGCTGTACGCGAGGGTTGAGCGCAAAGCGTGAACCGATGGTGGTGAGATGGGTTTCTAGCTTTCGGTTTTCCAAGCCAATTTCCGTTAAGCGGTTGTACTCGTAATCTAGTGTAAAGGCAGCATGGGGGATAGGGGCTAATCGTAGACTCCCTTGCACACTATTCCGTTGGCCATCGTAGAACTTCCCTCCGTTTAGACGAAGGTCTAATGACCACTTCTTGGAGCGATCGGTATTATACCGTAGCACGTAGCGGGTGTAGAAATAGCGGTCTTGCTCGATTTCCAAACCAAGTGGAGCGAAATCGAAGTTGATATTTTGCCAGGTAGGCGTGAGAGAAAACTCTAGGAAGCTATTGTCTTTAAACCATACGTAGACTGGAAAGATATAGATCGAGGCCAGCTGAAAACGGGAAGGATCTGTAGCGTCATGCTGGTAATTGAGAAAGAAACCCGGATCCCATCTCCGAATTTTGTCGATGTTTTTGGGCCGCCAAATATAGTAGCCACCGGGGTTGTGCCGAATCACATCTGTTTGGCGTACAAAACCGACACCGGGATTATAGTTAGCGTCAGTGAATTCGGTGACCCAACCGTAGTACCATTTATTGGTGCTGTTGCCAGCAAAGATGCGTCCGGCAAAGCCTGTTTCACCCGTTTGTTCATCAAGGGAAGTACTAGCCATGTATTGGATATCCCATTCACTGCTGGGGCGAATTTGGCCATCTACTGTTACGGTAGTATTGTTGTTTTGTCCGAGGTTAAGCAGATCGCTTTCCGTGTCAACGCGTTGGGTCAACATAATGCCTACATTATTCTCCCGTCCGTAGTTTCGCAGATAGCGCAAAACGCCAAAGTGAGCTGCTTGTGAATCCTCGGTTTCGCCTTGTTGTACGTAGAGTGCCGCCAAGGCTTGTTTTTCGGTGCGCTGCGTATAGCGTGCGCCCACATTAATGGGAGCCGGTATTGCGTTAAAGTTCCCCCGAAGGCCAATTCTACGACTAAAAAATGGACGTATAGACTGCTGTTGACTACCTGACCAAATACCGGAGTTTTCCAGAAAAAACTGCCTTTGTTCCGGGAAGAAGATATTAAAGCGCTCCAGGTTGTTGACGGCCCGGTCTACATCTGCTTGCGCAAAATCAGTATTGATGGTAAGGTCTAAAACTGCTTTAGGGCTAACGGCCCATTTCAGATCACCCCCAACTTTGAAGGTGTTGTCGCGCATGGAGGTGGGCGGCGTCTCCAGGTTTTCGTATTG
>JBCBWU010000234.1:0-10379 GCA_039816955.1 Bacteroidota bacterium | reverse complement strand
ACCATGGACACTCTTTTTGCCGAAGGGCAAAGGCGCTACGTAGAGAGTTTATCCTCCTACGCCCGTCAGTTCTTGATGCGGATGAAGAAGCCGGATGTCGACTACATTCGAGGCATCTGCCCAGCGATTGCCATTGAGCAAAAAGTGAGTACCGCGAATGCTCGTTCCACAGTGGGTACGCTGACCGAGATCTACGATTATCTCCGCTTGCTCTACGCGCGGATTGGACGCACCTTCAGTCCCGTTTCTGGTCAGGAAGTAAAAATACATGAGGTATCCGACGTAGTGGACTACATCATGAATCTAGAAGAAGGGAAACGCGTGCAACTTTTTGCGGTAGTACCTCCCAAATACCACGACCGAACGCTGGGAGCGGAATTACAACTATTACTACAGAAAGGATATACCAGAGTCTTCTGGGAGGAGGAGCTGCAGGACATCCAAGACTTGATGGAATCTGGTAAGGCTAGCCTGCAAAAGACGCTGGACAAGCAAAAAGAAGAACTCCTGATTTTGGTGGATCGCTTCGTCGTAAAACCTGGCGACGAAGAAAACACCAAGCGGATTGCGGATTCCGTGCAGACCACCTTCTACGAAAGTGAGGGCGACTGCCACGTGATTACCCTAGACGGAGAGCGCAAGAGCTTCAACAACCGCTTTGAGCTGGATGGTATAATCTTCCTGGAACCTTCCCCGCAGTTGTTTAATTTCAACAACCCCTACGGTGCCTGCCCGAAGTGCGAGGGCTTCAGCCTGGTAATGGGTATTGATGAAAAAAAGGTCATTCCCAATCCGGCGCTGAGCCTGTACGAAGGTGCCATTGCCTGTTGGAAAGGGGAACGCTACGGTCGTTGGTTGGACCGCTTCATGCGGGTGGCGCACGAGTTTGATTTTCCGGTACATACCGCTTATCAAGACTTAACCCGCGCGGAACAACGGCTGATTTGGAAAGGCAACAAACACTTTAAGGGTGTTGATGCCTTCTTTGAGGAGTTGCAGGAGAAGATGTACAAGATCCAGAACCGGGTAATGCTGGCGCGCTACCGCGGACGGACTCGCTGTACCGTTTGTGACGGTGGTCGATTGCGCAAGGAGGCTACCTATGTTCTGATTAAGGATACACCTATTACGGATCTGGTAGAAATGCCAGTAAAGGACCTATTGACGTTTTTTGATGAACTGGAGTTAAGTCCAAACGATCAAAAAATTGGTAAGCGCTTGTTGCTGGAAGTAGGCAACCGTTTACGTTTCATGGTCAACCTAGGGCTAGGCTATCTAACGCTTGCTCGCTTGTCTAATACACTGAGTGGTGGAGAAACGCAGCGCATCAACCTCACGCGTACCCTAGGCAGCAACTTGACCAGCTCGATGTACCTACTGGACGAACCTAGCATTGGGCTGCACCCACGCGATACGGGCCGTTTGGTAAGCGTTCTAGAGCGTTTACGCGACTTAGGCAACACAGTAGTAGTAGTAGAGCACGAGGAGGATGTGATCAAAAGCGCTGATTACCTAATTGATATCGGGCCAGCCGCTGGAATTCACGGCGGTGAAGTGGTCTTTGCCGGACCGTACGAGGAAATTTACGACGAGGCCACCGAAAGCCTCACCACTAAATATATGAGTGGGCGCATGGAAATTCCAGTACCGGAAACACGCCGCCCAGTCAGCAATTTCTTACGCGTGCGTAGTGCACGGCAGCACAATCTCAAGGGAATAGATGTAGATATTCCCCTAAATACCATGACGGTGGTAACGGGCGTATCAGGCAGTGGTAAAACCAGCTTGGTAAAATCGATCATCTTCCGGGCCTTGAAGAAGGAGCTGGAGGACACCTACAGTAAAACGCCCGGTGTTTTCAAAGGACTTGAAGGTGAGGTAATGATGCTCACGCAGGTGGAGTTGGTGAACCAAAATCCAATTGGTAAATCATCCCGTTCCAACCCGATCACTTACGTCAAAGCCTACGATGAGATTAGGAATCTGATGTCAAGTCAGCAGCTGTCGAAAATTAGAGGCTATAAACCTGGGCACTTCTCCTTTAATGTGGATGGTGGTCGTTGTGACGAGTGTAAAGGTGAAGGGGAACAGCTGATTGAAATGCAGTTCCTAGCCGATGTGCGCCTCGAGTGTGAAGTATGCCACGGCAAGCGCTTCAAAGCGGACTTGCTTGATGTAACCTACAACAGTAAGAATATCTTTGACATTCTTGAGCTGAGTGTAGAAGAAGCGCTGGACTTCTTTAAGGAACAGCCTAATATCATTAGTAAAATCCAGCCACTATTTGACGTAGGCTTGGGATACGTAAAACTGGGACAGGCCTCCTCTACCCTATCTGGTGGTGAGGCGCAACGCGTGAAGCTGGCCTCTTTCCTAGCCAAGGAGAACTCCAAGGAGCACATCTTCTTCATCTTTGACGAACCTACTACGGGGCTCCACTTCCACGATATTCGCAAGCTACTGGATGCGCTGAACGCACTGGTGGAAAAAGGCCATTCGGTACTGGTAGTCGAGCACAACCTGGAAGTTATCAAATCAGCAGATTGGATCGTTGATTTGGGTCCTGAAGGAGGACAAGACGGTGGTCATCTCGTATTCCAGGGACGGCCCGAGGACTTGGTGAATGTGGAAGCATCTTATACCGGAAAGTATTTGGGGGAGAAGTTGGGGTAGGATTGTAGTTTGGTAAATCAACAGGCATTTCGGGTTTATCTTCCTCATTGTTAATGATTCATGTTCCCCGAGGCTGACAGTACTAGGTACATGGTAGAAAGTACTTGGATTTCACTGTTGCTAGATCAGCTTGTTGCTAAGCACCTTATACTTAGACCAAGTCCAGTGAGTTTTTGCATCGCCTATGCATAGTCGCTTTCACCGGCGTTCACAGCTATTGGTAAAGGACTCGGCAGAGCAAGGCCTTCGACCCAAACAGCTCTGGCGACGAACTAAATGGTGAAGTTCACAATAATTCAAAAATCACCGACTTTCCTATTCTCTCATATCAATGGACCAATTAGCCTTCACCACTGGTTTAAGCAAGCACCTCCTGATTGGGCTCTTGCAAGGTATGTGGGTGTACCTGTTTCTGGTAATTATTGGCCCTTTTGATACTTACGATCTGAGTTTTTGGTGGCGCGCAGAGCTGATGCTTGGCTATTGGCTTTTCTTTGCTGCGGCTTACTGGCTAGCGATTCCCGTACAAAACTGGTTGTATTTGCGACTAAAGCGGTGGACCTGGAGTCTGGAGCTACTGCTGGTCATTCTCGTTTACCTCATTGCCTTCCCGCTCATCTTCAGCTACTATAAATCAGATATTGTGGAGGGTGAGTATACGCTAGTTGGCTTCGGACTAGGAGTCTACCTTCCATCAAGTCTCATCTTGTTACCTGTAATGCTTGCGGTACGGCGGTTCATCATGCGGAACGAATCCGCACCTACGCACACCACTCATTCTCCCGACAAAGTTGTGCTCAGGGGCAAATACCAAAAAGACATCCTGCACATCCACTGGGCTGATCTAATTTGCATAAAGAGTGCCGGAAATTATGTAGAGGTATATTATTTGCAAACCGGCCAGATAGAAAAGAAGCTCTTGCGAACCAGTACGCAAAAGATGGAGGGGGACTTACCTGCGCTCGTTCGCACCCACCGATCCTATCTCATCAACCCAAGCCATTTTATAGCGTGGAAGGGCCGAAAGCAGTTGATTGTAAGTAAGCTGGAAGTACCCGTTTCCGAAAATTATCGCCCGTTGATTGAAGAGCGCTTTTTAGTTCGTCCCTAAAAGAGCGGTATTCGCCCCTTTCCTCCTCTTTTTCGTGACTGCATAGCTGGGACCTCCTAGTTTTATGGAAAAACCAGACTGTTATGCACAAGCACGTTCTCCTTCTACTGACAAGCTTATTTGTGTTAAGCTGTTATCACTTATTCGCACAAGAGACTCCTCCTAAATACCCAGATTTAGCGAAGGAACTCATAGCGATGCGTAAGCCCGATCAAAAACTACGCATCCAGTACGTGAAGCTACTGCAAACAGGCAAGCAGGGCACCAAACGGTACGAGCGAGTGCGAGATCGCCTCATCGCTACTGATCGTCAGAATACGGCACGCATGCGCGAAATTGTAGAGGAATACGGCTGGCCTACTTACGATTTAGTGGGAAGGCGAGCCAGCAGCGCTGCCTGGATATTGGTACAACATGCCGATCGGAGTCCCTTGTTTCAAGCCCACTGCTTAAAGCTTTTAAAAGCAGCAGTGGATGAAGGGCAGGCCAGCCCGCGGAATTATGCGTACTTGTACGACCGGGTGCAATTGGCCTTTGGCTACCCGCAACTGTATGCCACCCAGACCACCAAGAACGAATTCACCAAGCAGTCTTTCTTTCAAACCATTGAAGACGAAGCTGGCGTGCAGGAACGCCGCGCAGCCATGGATATAGAAGAGCACGTGGTAGACTATGCCGCGCGGAACGGTTTCACTTATACTGTACCAACGGAGCAGGAAGCACAAAACCGAGCCGACAGTATTGCGCAAACTTATGCGAAGTACAGCCAATTGGCAAAAGCAGCAATGGCCGCCGAAAATTATGCGGAAGCCGTAGACTATTATATGTGGGTCAACTACTGTGATGGTCACACTACCGCAGAAGACTACTACGAATTGGCTCGGGCGATCTCTCTGGCAGATCACAAGCACAAGACCTGGGCGACTTATTTCTTACGCAAAGCAATACTTAGAGGCCATGCGGGCGGCCGTAACTATGATACCAACCCAGACTTGGAGAACATCAAAAATGCGAATCCTGACAACTGGGCAGAGATGCTGGCTACGAGAGAGGAGATGCATAAATTCATTATGGGGCTAGAAATTAATAAGCGGTAGCTATGCCTCTAAATGGATGCCCTGAAATTCAGATACATTCAATTTCAGGGCATCCGTTGGGGCTTTCGTAGGATTATCCTAATTCGACTGCACCAGCCAAACCCCTCCCACAATCAGCAATACACCGCCTACTTTAGACCAATTGATCTCCTGGACCGGCGAACCAAACCAGCCGTAGTGATCAACCAGCAGTGAGAAGCCCATCTGGCCCGCTACCGTAAGGCCCAGGGTAAGTGCTACGCCCAGACGCGGCGTAAGGATGATGAGGGCTGCTACGAAGAAGGCGCCGCAAAAGCCCCCCAACCAGATCACCCAGGATTCGGAGGTAGTGGCCTGGATTTGTCCAAGATCAACACGTAATACCAGAATCAAAGCTAGGAGACCAAGCGTACCCACCACAAAGGCCAGGAAGGCCCCGTACATCGGATCGCTCACTGCTTTACCCAATTTCACATTCAGTGCCGCTTGTACTGGTACCAACATGCCAGCTACCAGTGCCAGAAGAATAAATAATGCTAATTTCATGAGGATAAAGGTACGGTCTACTTGGAATTAGGGAATTGCATTCCTGTGGTGGTCCGCCCAAGCTACATCTCATTCAAGTATAGCCCAATATGGAAACACCGGCTGCTAAGATCACGATTCACATGGTCGCCAGTCTGGATGGCTTTATTGCCAAACCAGACGGGAGTGTGTCCTGGATGCAACCTAGGGACCAGTACGAATGGGGGCGAGACCTTGACGATGGAGAAGATAGAGGCCTTCTTACAATCTGTCGATTGCTACGTGCTGGGTTCTTACACCGATGAACACGCATTAGAATTGAGTTGGCCCTACGGCAAAAAACCGGTCATTGTTTTAACCAGCAGGCAACTTAGCGCAAAACACAAGACCGTAGAATTCTATTCCGGAGATCTCAACCTACCGTTTAGCGATAGCGACCTCCAAGCACGAAGCCCCGTCGCCCACAAGCACCTTTGGCTATGCCACCCACGCCAAACGAGAGCTCTAAACCAAAACTGATGCGGAAAGGCGTAGTATCGCCTTGATTGTTAAGGACACTATCAACGGACGGATAACCATTGGCCATACCATCGGCGGTCACCAGATCGGTGAGACCGTATTCAGCACGCAGGCCAGCCTTGAAAACGAGCGCTTCCGAACCGGAGAGAAAAGCTCCAATTCCCAGCACACCGGAAATATAGCTGTCTTCGTACTGCCCATCCACCGGGACAGGCTCGATACCAGAGGTCTGGCTAATTTCATCAATGATGGTATATTTTGGCCCCACCTCCAGGTACATACCCGATTCAGGATAGTAGCGGTAAAGGGCATAAAGGTCGAAGACTTCCCACTCTAAGCTATTCCGCAGAGAGGTCCCAGCATCGGGGCGAAAAGTAAGATCTTGGAAATAAGTACCGGTGAGGCCCTCAAAGTTAAGGCCATGGTGATCTCCGATATTGATCCCCATAGTCAACCCATAGCTGTAGGCTAGGTTGAGGCTATAGTCGTGTTGAGAATCGTTTGCCAGTGTAGAATTGAAGTAACCAGAAGGTCCAAAGGCTGCTTTAGGACCCAGTTCTAACCAGAGTTGCGCATGACCAGATACGACAAAACAAAGTACAATGAACGTGGGGAGTATTGTTCTTCTCATAGTTGTGTGACAGATGATTTTATCTCAGAGTAAAGAGGGGCGAGGTGCAACACCATAAATGGCCTACCTACATCGGTAAGATACGGTAAAGGAGCAAAATGTGCCGAAACTTAACGTTTTTCGAAAAAAAGAAAAAAAGGCTATCTATTTAATGGGATTAGTGTTACCTTTGCAGACCGAAAAATTCAAGGCTAAGATAAAATTCGCATATACAGCGTATGGCACATCATAAATCAGCAAAGAAACGTATCCGTCAAGACGCAAAGAAGCGCTTGCACAACCGTTATTATAAGAAATCTGCTCGTTCAGCAATTGCTAAGCTACGTGAGATGGAAGATGCTGGCGAAGCAAAGACCTTCCTCCCTAAGGTGATCAGCATGATCGACCGTCTGGCGAAAAAGAACACTTGGCACGCTAACAAAGCAGCTAACCTCAAGAGCAGCTTGACCAAGCACGTTAACGGCTTGGGATAAGTCTTGCGATTGATTTTTCGGTGGCGCCTTGCATTTCCAATGAACGAAATGCAAGGCGTTTTTTTTAGTACCTTTGCGAACGAACGTTCATTCGTATACTTATGCGTCGATTTTATCCCCTTACCGTAAATGACATTCGCCGGGAAACCGCGGAGTGTGTATCCGTTGCTTTTGATGTTCCAGCGAGCGCGAAGGAGGCTTTTCAGTACACACAAGGACAGTACATTACATTGCGCACCACGATCAACGAGGAAGAAGTTCGTCGTTCCTACTCCATCTGTAGCAGCCCGCTTGATAATGAGTTACGAGTAGCCATCAAACAAGTACCCGAAGGACGTTTTTCCACCTTTGCCAACCAACAGTTGGAAGTTGGGACCACCCTAGAAGCCATGCCACCCGATGGCCGTTTCTACACCAAGGTAAATGCGAATAATCAGAAACATTATCTAGCCTTCGCTGCTGGTAGCGGCATTACGCCAGTGTTTTCTATCATGAAGACCATTCTTCTGATGGAACCGGAAAGCAGATTCACGCTCTTTTACGGTAATCAGCGTACGGATAGTATCATCTTTAAGGAAGCGATTGAGGGGCTGAAGAACCAGTTTTTGAATCGCCTGAGTGTATACTACCTTCTGAGCCGGGAGCATACTGGTAGCGACTTGTTTAGTGGTCGAATTGATCGGGAACGTTGCCAGATCTTCTTTGATAAGCTTATTCAGCTAAAAGATATCGATGAATGTTTCCTATGCGGTCCGGAAGAAATGATCCTGGGCGTAAGGGACGAACTAATGGAACAAGGCTTTACCAGAGAGCAGATTTATTTGGAACTATTCGGTACATCTGCAGCGAAAACAAAAAAAGCAGCTACCGCTGTTGTCGATAGCGACTTCAAAGCAGAGGTAAGCATTCAACTTGATGGCAACACCTTCCAATTTAGCATGACCAACTCCAACGAAAGTGTACTAGAGGCCGCCCTACGCCAGGGGGCTGACCTACCTTTCGCTTGTAAGGGGGGTGTATGTTGTACCTGCCGGGCCAAATTAGAAGAAGGCGAAGCGCCAATGGCTGTCAATTACGCCCTGGAGCCCGACGAAGTAGAAGCAGGCTTTATACTTACCTGCCAGTCCTACCCTAAAAGTGAGCGCATCGTGGTGAATTTTGATGCCTAATGCCACTCATTACGTACCTTTATACCTAGAACTTTGAATCATAGCCAATGGCTACAGTTGATATCTCGAAAAAGCAAATGATCATGGAAGCAGCCGCCAAGCTGTTCCGTGACCGTGGCTATTCTGCCACCTCTATGCGCGATCTGGCAAAAGCAGTGCACCTCCAAGCTTCCAGCCTGTACAACCATATCAAGAGTAAGCAGGAAATCCTGAAGGAAATCTGCTTCCACAATGCGCGACACTTCCTGGCGGGCATTGAACAAATTGTGCAAGAAGAAGCCAGCCCAGCAGAGCAGTTGGAGTCGCTCATCTTATTGCACCTCCGCGTAGCCACTAGCGACGCCACCTCCATCACCTCCTTTAACGATGAGTGGCGGCACCTGGAGCAACCCGAACTCGACCAGTTCATTAATCTCCGCAAGCGTTACGAAGCACACTTCCGGGACATCATTGAGAAAGGCATAGCTGCGGGCGACTTCCGGCAAGTAGACCCCAACATCGTTATGTACACCATTCTTTCCTCCCTGCGTTGGGTATACGACTGGTACCGTCCGGAGCGTGCGGATTCTATAGAGGAAATTGGACAAGAAATCGTTTCTCTGGTGTTAAAAGGTCTGCAACATTAAGCTTTCGCAAGCGTTCTCAGTCCAAGGAATGAACCCCGCGGATGCACAGGTGTTTTTTTGTTAATTTTGCGGGGCTACGATCGATGATTATATCGTTGATCACTCAATTCAATTTCACTGCGGACTAATCTAATCATTAGCAAATGGCGCTGGATCAAGTAGATGTTGATCAATACGAGTGGAAAGATGGCGAATTGCAATCTGGTGATAACACAGAAATGTCCTTCCTCGATCATTTAGAGGAGTTGCGCTGGCACATCATCCGCTCACTCATTGCGATTGCCGTTGCGGGTATTGTCTTATTCCTGTTTCGGACTTGGTATTTCAACGAAGTAATCCTTGGTCCGGCCTTCAACGATTTTGCTTCCTACGGCTGGTTCTGCGATCTATCGAAAAAAATCGGAGCGGGGGAAGCCCTGTGTATGACCTTACCCGATTTCAAGATTCAGGCCGTCAATTTTGCCGAGCAGTTTATTACCACCATCAAGCTCTGCTTTGTGGGTGGTTTTGTAGTAGCTTTCCCCTATGTCTTTTACGAAATCTGGAAATTCATCGCACCAGGCCTTTACGATAGCGAACGCAAAGCTACCCGGGGAATCGTATTTATCTGTTCGGTGCTGTTTATCATGGGTGTGCTTTTCGGCTTTTTCATTATTGCCCCTTTTGCCACGAACTTCCTAATGGGCTTTACAGCTTCCGAAACCGTAGCCAATAATCCCACTCTGAGCTCTTTTGTACTGTACATGGTGATGTTTACGCTTCCCGCAGGCTTAATCTTCGAACTCCCAATAGTAGTTTATTTCCTGGCCAAGCTGGGAATTGTTACGCCAGAAGGCATGCGTAAATACCGCAGGCACTCGATCATTGGTATTCTCATGCTATCGGCTATTCTTACGCCTCCGGATGTCGTCACCCAGTTCCTTATCGGTATTCCGCTTTACGTACTTTACGAGATTAGTATTATCGTAGCCGCTCGTATGGCCAAGAAGTACCAGCAAGACCTCCAATAACTACCGCAATAGCTAATGCAGCGATTAAGTACTAATCTGACCTTATTCTTCAAGTTTTTCATTCCGGTATTTTGGCTGGTTTTCTTTGGTGCGTTCTTAGCAGCCATCCTCATTTACGGTGATGAAATAGCCGATGGGTTTTCTAGCCTGAGTTTTCGCCTGGGTGCCGTTGCCTTTTACCTAAGTGGACTAGTGCTCTTTTACTTTACGCTCTTCCCCCTCAAGCGAATCGAAGCGGATGCTGAATTTGTCTATGTCAGCAATTACTTCAAGACTTACCGCTACGGCTGGGACAGCGTGGAAGCCGTTAAGGAGAGCTCTTTCTTATTCTTCAAGCTGGGCACGGTCGCACTAAAGGAAAAGGGGCTACTAGGACAAAACCTCCGCTTTATTGCCAGCAACAGAAATTATCGACAGTTTTGGAAAGAACATTCAGACCTAGAAACTTTAAAGAATAAAGACTAAGTTATTTTAATTCATTCTTTTTTGTTGAACTGATTTAAACTTTTGTGGTGCTGGTGAGCCCAACGCCTTGTAGGTTCTGGCGAAGAGGCTTTCTGAGTGCA
>JBCBWU010000233.1:0-10387 GCA_039816955.1 Bacteroidota bacterium | reverse complement strand
ATTTTCCTTATTGGTGGTGCCTACGGCTTTGACCCTGCCTTGTATAATCGTGCGAATGGGAAACTTTCGTTGTCCAAAATGACTTTTTCTCACCAGATGGTTCGTCTGTTCTGGTTGGAACAACTTTACCGGGCCATGACTATCTTACGCAACGAACCCTACCACAACAGCTAATTCTATTATCATGAACCTGTCGATCACGCTCATTATCATCATCATGACCTGCGTCATTTCTTATCAGGCGTTTAGCAACCCGATGATGAAGGCTAAACTCCTATTCCGCCCAGTAGATGCCTCGCGCGGAGAATGGTACCGCTTTTTGAGTAGTGGCCTTATTCACGCCGATTGGATGCACTTGCTGGTCAACATGTATGTCCTTTTTGCCTTTGGAGAAGTGGTGGAGCAAGTCTTTACCATGGTTATTTTCGGAGAAGTGTGGGGCCGCCTGGCCTTTATTGGGTTCTATATGTCTGCTGTGGTTATTTCGAGTATTCCAACTTTTTTTCGCCACCAAGACAACTTTGCGTATAGTGCTCTTGGAGCGTCCGGAGCCACTTCCGCCATCGTATTCGCCTATATAGTGATCGCCCCCTGGTCCAAATTGACATTTTTGTTTTTACCCTTTCTGAGCATTCCCGCTATCATTCTGGGGATCGGCTATATCTGGTATTCCAATTATATGGATGGAAAAGGTATTGATAACATTGGCCACAATGCACACCTGACCGGAGCTATATACGGTGTGGTGTTTATCATCTTGGCAGCATGGATCTTCCAGCCCTTTTACTTTCAGGTATTGATCCAAGGCTTTCTTGCCGGACCGACGAGTGGGTAAGGAGGTTAGAAGGAAGAAAGTCGGAGGTGGGAAATCGGAGTTCGGAAGCAGGTTAAGGTATTTTCTAACCTCAAAGAAAACCACCTAAGTCACCAAAAACACCCGAGTATATGCTTAGGTGTCCTTATGTGCCTTAGGTGGTTCAATTTTATACGCTATTCCTTCTTAGAAACGCGCACTTACCCCCACCATGGCATTCAATCCAAGTGTAGGATAGCGGAACCAGCGTTGCCGTTGATTAGCCGCCAGGTTGTTGAGTTGTATCCAAGCACCAATATTGTCGGTGAAGTAATACTCACCCATAATGCTCAGGTCGAACAAGGCATTGAGGTTCTCCGCCTCTCCAGCAGTATTGCGGAAAGGCACTCCATTCTCCAGGAAGAAATCAGCCTTTAAAGAAAATTGACGATCAGGTGTGGTATAACGAGCACCCGCGTTTACGGTAAAAGACGGAAGATGCCAAGGCTTTTCTTCCCGATCTAGTGAGAAGACATTTTGCGCCACCGAACCTGTAATCTCCAGCCCTTCAAAGAGTGGCACAATTACCGTACCCTGAATAGTGAAGATATTAGCGGTGTCGTACAATACGTCGAAACGAGGAATACTGTCCAAGGCATTACCTAACTGGAAGAGCGCCAGGTTATCTACGTTTTTATAGCCTAACTGCGCTTCATAATTAATACCGGCAATCGTTCCTTTTACTCCACCGTAGTACTCTGTCCACTTGGAGTTTCGTACAAGAAAGCGGGTAAAGATAAACGGATTGTAATCAGCTAGATTACGGAAGTTGTTTTTGGTTAAAGAACCATCCGCGCCTACGTAGGCCGTGAGTACTCCTTCTACAATATTTGCGCTAGCCTCGATATTCGGGAAGAAGAAAAAATCATCATCGCTGGACACCAAATTACCACCGATCTTCACCTGGAACGCGTCCCCGTGAAAGGTATAATTGGGCTCCAAATAGAAGTTATTCAGCGTTTGCTTGGCTGTATCCCGGAAGTTGGAAAAATCGGTCCGGAGAGAAATATTCAAGGGGTGCTGATCCGCAAACCACTTGGTTCCCTCGATGGTTAACAAGAAACCGTTTTCACGAGCGGCGTAGTTATCATCCATCAGGTAGATATCTACCCCAGCCTTGTAGTTAAAATCAGCTTGGGTACGCTCTCCATTAAAGATATCAAGACCAAAGTCGAAAATGCTGAACCGCTGGCGGACCTCGTCATCCGTGAAGGAATACAGCGTCGTATCCAGTTCTTCATTGAGGTCGTTGTAACCATAGTAGTAAACGCCATTGGATTGGTAGCCAATCTCACCGTTTACAGCAAATCCTTGCTCAAAGTAATAGGTGCCATCTAAGCCAATGTTATTGTTACTAAAGCGCTGGTTTTCAACATTGCTATTATTGTTGGCGGTATGCCGCAAAAGGTCAACTCCGAAATCAAAGTCGTCGTTTTTGGTAATATCGTAGGACAATTCCCCGTAGAAGGCACTGGGCAGTCCTCCTCCCAAACGGGCAAAACCATCATAAACGGTGGGTGGTTTCTCGGTGCGGAAGGCCAATGGCCGAATGCGGGGTGCCAGGTAATCAACAGGTACCTCCTTGGATACCACGTCATAATTCAGTCGGCGAGTAGTGGTGTCCAGCGGTGGTAAGGCCGCCGGAACGTTGATGCGCTTGGCTTCGGCCAAACGAGCTTCGAAACTCTTCACAACATCTACCTGCCCGGAAGGAAGATCATCCTGGGCCGACAGCTGCAGGCACAACATGATCAAACAGATACTTCCTATATATTTCATTGGTTGAAATTGCTTTTTTAAGAAAATGGATTCTCGTAGCGGCGCTTATCGGCCACCACCGCCTTCAAATTGCAACTGATTGGGGTCAGAGACATCGAGTCGACTGCCCTGATTAATCAGGCCATTAACCCGGCTCAGTTTTTGCCGTGCCTCTGCTACCACTGTCTGGTCTTCGTTGTAGTTGTCCAATAAGGCTTCCAGGGCAGCCCGGGCGTTCATCAGGTCTCCTTTCTCCACAAAAATATCAGAGAGCAGGATCACGCTCTTCGCTACCCAGTAGGGATAGCCCGAGCTTTCACGGTTGGCAGCCATAGTCAGCTGCTCCGCCTGGACCAGATCGCGACGCTGATAATAGATCATCGCCCGCAGGTAGCGGGCCTCCGCAGTCTGCTCATTATCGCTTAAGCGAATCGTTTCGTTAAAGGCGGTCAAAGCTGCTGAGAAATCGTTGCGATCATAAGCAATTTTACCAATGTAGAAGTTGGCCGCAGCTCTTTGCAATTCTGTCGCATTCGGATTAGCGGATACCTTATTGGCCAAAGCATAAACCGCCTGGCTGTTACCAATTCGATAGGCAGAACGCATTCCTCCCAGTTGGGCCTCGAAACGCAATTCCTCCGTATCAGCTATCTGTTCGAGTCGGGTGTATAAGTCATAGGACTTATTGAAGTCTTGTGCATGGTTGTAGGCAATGATTGCTGCCTTTTCTACCGCCCGCAAGTAAAAACGACTTGGTCCGCGCGCCACTACCCAATCGTAGTGCACCAGAGACTGATCGTACTGGCGAAGTACCGCGTGGCTTTCTGCTTTGTGGTAATGCGCAGTAAGCACGTTGATACCGCTTGGAAACTGGTTGAGGTAGTTGGTATAACTCTCTACCGCTCTTTGGTAATTACCATTCTCGTACTGCGACTCGGCAGCGCGGAAAAAGAGACTATCACGCGAGAAGTCATTGAAGTTGTAATCCGGAATAGTACGCAAAAAGGCTTCCAGTAGGTCTGGTCGACCCATATCTACGACGTAAATCTCATCCAGTGCAGCTAACGCAATGTTGATCTCTTCGGGACTTGGATTATTACCAAATACTTGCTTATAATAATTGATAGCGGCCTCACGGTTACCCAGGTTGTAGTTGATCAACCCTAGACGTAGGTAGGCTGGCACCACCAGGTCTGAGCTATTCTTGTACTGACTCACTAAGCGTCTTAGCGGCTCGATAGCCCGGCTGGGTTGGCCAATTTCCTGGTAAGTCACACCCGTTTGGAACAAGGCATCATCTGCGTATTCAGAATTAGGGAATTCACTTACGATCTGCTCTAAAGCCAGAATTTTCTGGGCACTACGGTTGCGCAAGCCTTCTAATAGCGCTTTTTGGTACAAGGCGTAAATGAATCCACTGTAGCGATTATTCACCGCCTCATCGTAATACTGGATGGCCTGGTTATACTGGTTGCGCTTGAAGTAAGCATCACCGGTACGCAATACAGCATCACCCAAAACTTCATCCCGCACGGCGGTGCTAGAGATAAAAGCACGATTCCGCTTAATACCTTCTACCGTGGCCCGGAAGTAATCCAGAGCTGCCGGATAATTATCCTGCTTTAAGTAATTGTAACCCTGTAGATAGTTTCCGGTGAAGACCGAAGATTCATCGGGTAATCCTGTTTGTGTCTTAGCCAGGGTGAGGAACTGAGAATTCAAGCGAATACTCTCGTTGTACTGCCCATCGCGGTGGGCAATATCCGCTAACCAATACAGTGCCAAGGCTTGACTCCGGATATCAATTGGAAATTGCAAGGAGCGATTGAAAAGCTGACGTGCTTCCTCTAGTCGATTCGACTGTAAGAGCTGAATACCTCGCAACACCATTACCTTCTGGTGCGCCTCCTGCAACTGCGGCGGTTTATTCGGCATTCCGTCAAGGATGCTCAACGCCTGCTCGTAATTGCGGTAGCTCAAGAAAATCTCTCCCATCAAGGTTTGAGCCTCCACATAATACGGGCTCGTTGGTGTGATCTGTTGGAAGGAACTAATAGCCTCCTGTGGATCATTGAGCTCGTAAGAAAGCTTACCGTAATTAAAGTTTGCCTCTTCTGCCAGGGAAAGATCATAGTTCATGCGCTTGGCATTACCAAAAGAAGCCCGGGCAGACGGACGGTCCCCTACCCTAAGATAAGCTTCTCCAAGGTAGTAGTTGGCCGCTTGGCCCAGTTCACTATCCTGGCCACTTACCTCCTGCAAGTTGCGGATGGCTTTGGCGAAGTTGCCCGTACGATATTGCGTATAGCCTAGCTGATAGAACTCCTCCGCTCGTAATTTACCGGAGCGATCGGCGTAATATTCCAGGTAAGTCAAGGCTTTGGGGAAGTCTCCCTTCTCAAAATAAGCCTGACCTACCAACTGGTAGATTTCTTTCTGATTTTTCAGACTTGGACCAGATAGGCGTGGCTCGGCGTAGGCGATAAGTTCGTCAAAACGGCGCTGGGCAAAATAGATCTGCGTGGTGTAGTACGGAATATAGTCATCGTACTTGGTAGAGCGTTCCACCAAACGGAACTGCCGTACAGCCGTATCGTAATCACCTTCGTAGAAATAGCAAAGCCCCAAGTAGTAGTTGGTAGGATAATAGTACTCGGTCTCGAGATCTTTGATTTCGCGAAAACTAAGCTTAGCCGAGCTAAAGTCTTTTTTCACAAATTGGGAATACCCCAAGCGAAACTTAACCGCCGAACGCTCTTCGCGCGTAAGACCGGCAGTGGGTACCCGCCCCAGATAGTCAATGGCCTTATCGTAATCCCTATTATCGAAGTAATAGGTAGCAATTTCGACCAGGGCCTGATTCGCAATAGGGTCTGGAGTATTGTTGCGAATAAAGTCCAGAATGAGTTTCTCGCCATCGGGTTGCGATAAGCGAACAGCAGACTGCGCGTAGCCGAGTTCAGCCTTAGTGCGGAGCAAGTTGGAGCTGGCCTCGTTTACCGGGCGAAGTTGGTCAATCGTTTGGCGGAATTCGTATTGGGCTTTGGCGTAAAGGCCGTCCAGGAAGAAGCCTTCTCCTCTTTTATAGGAGTCGTACGCCTCAGTGTAGACAGTGGTTTCTTGTGCCGTCACCCATCCCACGAAAAACACTGCCACCAAAAAGGGCAACAATCGTTTAAACATTGGAGGTGTTAATTAGTGAAAAGTAATTGGGCTTTACGCCTGCTAAGTCTGAAATATAAGAACCAGCAGCCGATTTTTCACGGTCTGCTGGGTTCAACTTGTTTTATAAACGAAATATCTATGGGCAGATGTTGCCTCCGCCGCTTGACATTTAGCTCGCTTCCGCAAATTTTGCCACTACCGTAGCAATGATATCACAGCATTCTTCCAGCTGTTCTTCGGTCATTACTAGTGGTGGTGCAAAGCGAATAATATTGCCGTGGGTAGGCTTGGCCAGTAAACCATGCTCAGCCAAACTCACACACAAATTCCACGCAGTCTTACTCTCTGGTGAGTCATTGATGACCACCGCGTTGAGCAATCCCTTACCGCGTACCAAGGTCAGTAGCTGTGGATACTGATCGACCAGCGCCTGCATCCGTTCGCGGAAGCGCGCACCTAACTGGCGGGCATTTTGCGTTAGCTTTTCATCACGAATCACCTCCAGTGCTTCTCGCGCTACAGCGCAAGCTAGCGGGTTGCCACCAAAAGTACTTCCGTGCTGCCCTGGCTGAATAACGTCCATGATTTCATTATCCGCCAAAATAGCCGACACCGGATAAACACCACCGGAAATGGCCTTACCAAGAATTAGGATATCGGGGCGAGTATAAGTCTCCTGCTGTTCACAGTGTGCAGCACAAGTACAGTCGCCACATACGCGGAGTAGCCCGCCAGTACGACCAATACCCGTCTGGATTTCATCAGCAATGAACAAGACATTCTGCTCGCGGCACAACTTAGCGGCAGCGGCTAAGAAGCCTTCATCAGGCACAAAGACACCAGCTTCACCCTGAATAGGCTCTACCAAAAAGGCAGCAATTTTTTCCGGCTCGTTGGCCAGTGCTGCTTTTAGGGCATCCAAATCATTGTAAGGAATAGCCTGAAAACCAGGAGTATACGGGCCAAAACTTCCTTTTGCGTCCGGATCGGAAGAGAAGGAAATAATGGTGGTGGTGCGGCCGTGGAAGTTCTGGCCACAAACTATAATTTTCGCTTCATTGGCGGGGATTCCCTTTTTCTCGTAGCCCCATTTGCGGGCAAGCTTGATGGCGGTTTCCACACCCTCTGCTCCGGTATTCATGGGAAGCACTTTATCAAAACCGAAATAAGTGGTAAGGTACTCCTCATAGACGCCTAATTGATCATTGTAAAAAGCGCGGGAAGTAAGTGTTAACTCACGCGCTTGTTCTACCAGTGCGTTGACGATACGCGGATGGCAGTGCCCCTGATTAACGGCGGAATAAGCGGAGAGAAAATCAAAATACCGTTTCCCCTCAACATCCCACACATAAACACCCCGGCCCTTAGCGAGTACAACGGGTAGTGGATGATAATTATGTGCGCCATAGCGATCCTCGAGTTGGATCAGCTCAGCCGATGACATGGCAGTGGTTAGTTGCTGCATGGTTCAACTTGGTTTTACTTTGCTTAATGTTGGGAATCTGTACCGTGCATCAAACACCGACTAATTCTAGTATAGCCAGACTTGTGCTGCGCTAAGGTAGAACTAATTTCTCTAAGGTGAAACGGATTCAGCGACGTGATAAATGGGAAGTGTTGGAAAAAAAGTGAGCCCTGAAATAAGATAGGCAGGGCTCCTTTAAAAACGCGCTCTCTCTGATGTGAAAATAAATATTTTAGTTGTTACTACAACAGGCACAAAGTTAGCACAATCTTTTCCATACTTCCAAATAATCTGCTATGATTTTTGTCTAGCGGATCAAATGTAGTACGCCCCTTGTGCGTAGACTTTCACCGTTGCTTTAGCAACTCTAGGTCATAATAACGTTCTCATATCGCTTTCTGTTTCATTTAACCCGCAGCTAACGCAAATTTTACGTGTAGGCGATTTTACGCGACTACATTTGCCGATAAAAATGCGTCCAAGATTTTGTTTCATTAGTGGAACCTGCCTTAGCCTGTTACTACTGCTGGCATGCCAGGCTGAAGTTACCACTCCCCCGAATAACCCGACAGCGAACGCTCACGTAGTAGAACAACACTGTGGACGATGCCATGCTGTTCCAACTCCACAAGACCTGGATCAAGCTACCTGGAAAAACTATGTTCTTCCACGAATGGGCTACTTTATGGGAATCTACGATGCCGAAAATACCCGAGCCAGTTTGATCGAAGAGAACGCTCCACTAGTCGAGCAGTTGAATATTTTTCCCAAAAAAGCAATCATCGATAGTGCCGACTGGCAAAAGATAAAGAAGTATTACCTGGAAAATGCGCCAATGTACTTGAGCTATGACACACTCAAACTAGGGGAAACACAATCACTATTTGGCCCGCGCTTCCCAGCTACTTTCTTTTCCCCTCCCGGCACCTTACTCACCAGATTTTCGCCAAGTGGTGGATACTTTATTGCCGATGTCCACAAAAATCAATTGTTATTCAATGATCAACAGCAGCAAATTCGGGCGGCCTTCAACGTAGAGGGTGGTATAGTGGACCTCCACGTCAGCCCAGAACGCTTGCTTTTAACAAGTATTGGCAGTTTCTCTCCTACGGATCAGGCTAATGGTTCTTTGCTTGCAATGAACTTAAACACTAATACGCCAGTTCCGACTCCACTAATCAGTGGTCTACGGCGGCCGGTCCAAGCATCAGTTATTGACCTGAATGGTGACCAAAGAGAGGATGTCATCATCCCGGAATTTGGTAAATGGACGGGTGGCTTAAGTTGGTGGGAGCAATTACCTGATGGAAATTACCAAGAACACGAACTGCGTCGTATTTCTGGAGCATTACGGGTAGCCACTACAGACCTTAACGGTGATGACCTTCCGGATATCATTGCTCTCTTTGGGCAAGGTGATGAAGGCTTTTGGGCATTCCTCAACCAGGGTGATGGCACCTTCAAAGAAGAACTCCTTTTCCGGCTACCGCCAAGTTATGGTTCTAGTTTCTTTACCCTCGTAGACTGGAATGAGGATGGTCGGGCAGATATTCTCTACACAAACGGGGACAATGCCGACTATCCGCCCATTATTAAACCGTATCACGGAATTCGCCTATACCAACAAGATGAGTGGGGAAATTTTTCGGAAGCTTGGTTTGAGTACCTCCCCGGAGCCTATCAGGCTCGTTTAGCTGACTTTGACCAGGACGGTGATCAGGATCTGCTCGCCATTTCATTTTTTCCAGACTACCAACAGCAAGGAGAGCAATCAATAGTGTTATTTGAAAATAATGGCAATGTAAATTTTAGCCCCAAACCCTTTCAGCAAGCTACTGCAGGACGCTGGATCACCATGGATATTGCTGATAACGACCGCGATGGAGACCTTGATGTGTTGTTGGGCTCAATGGCCTTTGAGGTAATCCCCCCTTCCGATCTACTAAAACAGTGGATAAATAACGGTCTAGGATGGCTTTATCTGGAAAACTTAAACCAAAGATAATACTTGCTTAACACCTTACCTGCGGTTTACAAAAGCATTACTTTTTGCTAATCTGGTACTCATAGATAGTTAATGGTGTCGCGGGACATTTGCGAAAGCATACGTCTTTTAAAACCATTATCTACCATGAAGAACATCTTCACTCTTTTTTTGGTGTGCAGTGCGTTGGTAACCAGCCTGCATGCTCAATCTATTTTTGGTACCGAACTAGAATTACCTGAGGGTTATACCCCGCAGACGATTCTTATGCCTCCTTCTCCATTGTCACTACAAGTACTGTTCGTGGGTGGTCATGACTTAGTTCAGACTACCGCTACTTACGGCAACCCTGCAGGTCAGACTATCGCTAAGGAATGGCACGATTTCATCGGCTTTACTCCAGACGAAACTGGTGAGAGCCTGGGTTGGGTTTCTGTAAACCACGAAATGATTTACCGTGATGATCGCATCGGTGACGGTGGCGGTATGACGGTATTCCGCGTGGAGCGTGATCCTATTACTGGATTGTTGAATGTTGTTGACCAAGAGTTGGCTGATGGCCGTAAGGGTCAGTTCTTCAACGTTGATTTTGTGAACACTGTAGGTGAGACCGGCATGAACTGTGGTGGTATCTCTTCTGTTGTTGACGGCCGTATCTGGACTGCAGAGGAGTGGTTCCGTAGCAGTAACGTTAGCACCAATGCTTCTTCTACTCGTCCTGGCCCTATTGGTAGCCTACCATTGTTGCCAGCCGATCCACGTTCTACTGCTGAGCGTACTGTTGATGACAACCAAGGTGTACGTGACACCCTTCCTTACACCATTTCTTCTGATATCGCTGGCTTCGACGGCCTTGAGGTAGAGAAGTACGAGAACTTCAACTGGATGGTTGAGATCGATCCTAAGGAAGCTGTTGCTATTCGCAAGCAGTACAACTGGGGCCGTCAAGGTTTCGAGGGTGGTACTGTTGCTCCTGACAACCAGACTGTTTACTTGGGCGTAGATGCGACTCCTGCTCCATGGGTACGTTTCGTTGCTGACACTCCTGGCGACTTCACTTCTGGTGTAACTCAGGTATACAAGCACGATGCTGCTCAAAAGTGGATTACTATCGACAACTGTGACCCAGCGAAGATGTTGAACTTTGCTGCTGAAGCTTGGG
>JBCBWU010000232.1:0-10418 GCA_039816955.1 Bacteroidota bacterium | reverse complement strand
GCCGGTGGCTCACGGTTGTGCTCACTTCGTTCGCCACCGGCGAACTCCCTCCGCGAGCAACGCGAGCACTCAATAACTCATCTCATCCAATTCCACCTTCCCCGCAAAAGTCTTGTACACGAAATACGTATAACCACCCACTAATGGAATACCAATCGCCGCAAACAATAGCATAATGCCTAAGGATTTTTCGGAAGAAGCAGCCGTGTAAACGTCAATACTATAAGCCGGATCCAAGGTGGAAAGCAGCACTGTTGGGTATAACTCTATGGCCACTAAGACTAATAACAAGGCAATACCCAAGGCAGAAAAGAAAAAGGCGGGCTTGAACTTGCGCTTCGCCGCCAGGCGCGGTATGTTGGCAATAGTCAGAAATGTGAGAACTGGAACAATAAACAAGACCGGTTGTGCCTTAAAATCATCTGATAGGTGAGGGATATAAATAAGGGTATACAAGCTGGTCAAGCTGAAGAGTAATATAAAAGCGATGATGGCCCTTTTGAGTAGAACCGTTAGCTTGGCGTAGAGTCGCCCTTCCGTTTTCATGAGTAGGTAAATGGCCCCGTGCATCATAAAAAGGGCAAGTGTAGTGAAGGCAGTGAGAAAGGCATAAGGATTCAAAAACATCAGCCACGAACCCGCAAATTCCTTGTCAGCGCCAATGGGCATACCCTGTAGCACATTCCCCAGTACTAAACCTAAGGCCAGGGCTAGCGCAATACTGGCTACGCTATAAGTAGTATCCCACATACTCCGCCACCACTTCATCTCCTCTTTACTCCGAAACTCAATACTTATCGCCCGTAAAATGAGAAATAGCAGAAATAGCATAAAAGGCACATACATGGCAGAAAGCAGCGTAGCGTAGACATGCGGAAAGCCCGCAAATAGCGCCCCGCCGCCAATCACTAACCAAACCTCATTACCATCCCAAACCGGCCCCACCGCATTGAGCGCAATACGTCGACTTTTCTCCTTGCGAAAAAATAAATGCCAAGCACCCGCCCCCAAGTCAAATCCATCAAGAATGGCATAACCCGAAAACACGCCCCCAATGAGCAAAAACCACCAGGATGGATAATCAATACCAAGAAAAGTAGCCATACCTAACTCGTTTTAAAAGTTCTTTGAACTCTAATCTTTATTCTAATTCAAATTCTTACTCTAATTCTAATTCCTCTACTCCGCCATTGCCCGCTGCCGCGGCCGCTTATCAATCATATTATGGTCTTCCGGGCCGTGCTTAATCTTCTTATTGAGCAAGTAGATAAACAGCCCGAATAATAGCACGTAAACAATCGAGAACATGATCAGCGAAAACAGCACTTGGTTAGCCGTCACCACCTTTGAGAGCGCATCAGCGGTGCGTAGGTGCCCATATACTACCCAGGGCTGACGCCCCATCTCAGCCGCAAACCAACCTACCTGATTGGCAATTTGCGGTAGCAAAACGGCCCAAACAAATACCTGTAGCAACCACCGCTGGTCAAACAACTTCCCACGCCACCACTGCCAGCCGGCATATAGACTTAGACCAATGAGCATCATGCCAATGGCTACCATCAAATGATAGAATTGGAAAATAGCGTTCAAGGCAGTTGGGCGTTCATCTGCTTTGAAGTAATTCAAGCCTTTTACTGGGGCCTCAAAATCCCAATGAGTCAGAAAGCTGAGTCCGCCTGGTATTTTTATTCCCGTTACTTGCTGGCTTTCCTTATCGACCCAGCCAACTAGGTACATATCCGCTACCGCAAGGCTATCAAAATGTCCCTCCAAGGCCGCCAACTTAGCCGGCTGATGTTCTGCCACTACTTCAGCAGAACGGTGTCCAGTTGCCAATTGCGCCAGAGAAAATACGATAGCTACGCCCAGCGCTATCTTAAAAGCTTTTTGCGATAGCTCTACATGCTTACCCTTGAGGAGGTAATACGCATGCACACTCAGTACAAGAAAAGCCCCCGCTAAGAAGGCTCCAATCCAAACGTGCAATAAGCGGTCTACACTAGATGGGTTGAAGACCATGGCCCAGAAATCGGTGATCTCTGCGCGCGCTTCCATGCCTTCTCCTACAATATGGTAACCAGCCGGCGTTTGCTGCCAGCTGTTCGCAATTACAATCCAAACCGCAGAAAACATGGAGCCTAACCACACCCCAAGCGTAGCAATGAAGTGCACCCGAGAACTCACTCTATTCCAGCCAAACAATAGGACACCGAGAAAGCCGCTTTCCAAAGCAAAAGCAAAAATCCCTTCTGCCGCTAAGGCACTTCCAAACACATCGCCTACATAGCGGGAATAAGTGGCCCAGTTAGTACCAAACTCAAACTCCATGACGATGCCCGTGGCTACCCCAATACCAAAAGTGAGGGCAAAAATTTTGGTCCAAAAACGCGCCAGGGCTTCATAGACTTTGTTCCCCGTGCGTAGGTACTGGCCTTCCATGATGACCATAATCAATCCCAGACCAATGCTTAATGGTGGATAGATGTAATGAAAGGCAATGGTGAACGCAAATTGTATTCGCGCTAAGATTTCTACATCCATAGTAAAAGCGCTTGATTGAGGTGTTAGCAAATCTCACATCCCACTCTTCATCTCATTGATGACTTCACATTAATAACATCCCTACTCCAAGATACGAAGGAAGCAGCAGTACGAATTCGCATCTCTTTAAACCCATTCTGAATAGCCCCTAAAAAGTGAGTGTCCTTCAACCCCTTTGAAACTTGTAGCACACCATCATAAACATCGTACACTGTACATCCAACACCGTACATAAACCACCCTGTGATCGCCATCACTGACAACTCTCACAAATTGTCGTTGTTTTGTATTCGAATTAACAATGCAAGCAAAATTGCTCATGAAAATTGAACAGATATATACGGGTTGCCTCGCACAGGGCGCCTACTACATTGAAAGTGAAGGAGAGGCCGTAATCATTGACCCTTTACGGGAAACCCAGCCTTATCTGGAGCGTCTACAGGAGTCGGGAGCAAAGCTGAAGTATATCTTCGAAACCCACTTCCACGCAGACTTTGTTTCCGGGCACGTGGACCTGGCAAAGAAAACCGGTGCCACAATCGTGTATGGTCCCAATGCAAGTACCGATTACGATATCCACGTAGCGAAAGACGGAGAAGAGTTAAGCATTGGAGCCTTGAGCTTTAAGGTACTGCACACCCCTGGCCATACCCTGGAGAGCACTACCTACCTCCTGCGCAATACCAAGGGCGAAGACTACGCCATCTTCACTGGCGACACCCTCTTCCTAGGTGATGTGGGCCGCCCCGACCTAGCTATCAAGCAAGGAAGTATTACTAAAGAAGATCTGGCAGGTATGCTGTACGATAGTCTGAGAGAAAAGATAGTTCCTTTAGCGGATAGTGTCATTGTTTACCCAGGCCACGGAGCGGGCTCCGCCTGCGGCAAAAACCTCAGCACCGATACCTGGGGATACCTGGGAGACCAGAAGAAAACCAACTACGCCCTCCGTACCGATATGAACAAAGAGGAATTTGTAACGGAAGTTACAGCGGGCCTCACTCCCCCTCCTCAGTACTTCTCAAAGAATGCTATGCTCAATAAGCTGGGTTATGATAGCTTCGATCAGGTACTCCAACGTAGTACTATAGCCTTGGATGTAAGCACCTTTGAACAACTTGTGGAGTCCGAGGAAGCCTTGATGCTGGATACCCGGCACCAAGATGATTTTGCTAAGGCTCACATTCCAAATTCGATCTTTATTGGCATCAACGGAAGCTTTGCTCCTTGGGTGGGTGCTTTAATCAAAGACCTCAAGCAACCCATTGTCTTAATCACACCTGCAGGCCGAGAAGAAGAGGTCATCACGCGCTTAGCGCGGGTAGGTTATGATAATACACTTGGCTTTTTGAAAGGAGGCCTAGCGGCTTGGCAAGCAGCCGGAAAAGAAGTGGACCATATCAAAAGCATTACCGCTGACAAAATGGCTAAGGGTCTTCCGCTGGCAACAGCGCAAGAAGTCCTTGATGTACGCAAACCCACCGAATTTTTGGCACAACATATACAGGATGCTACCAACTTCCCCCTGGATTACCTGAATAAGAACATGGATTGCCTAGACCGGCAAAAAACCTACATTTTGCACTGCTTAGGTGGATACCGCTCTATGATTGCCGCGTCTATTTTGCGAGCTCGGGGATTCCACAACTTAGTAGATATTCAGAAAGGCTGGCGTGCTATTGAAGCAAGCGCTATTCCCAAAACAGACTATGCTTGCCCCACTACACTAACACAAGAGACAATTGATGCAGCAGTAGCTGATGTCATATAAATGGACGTAAATAAATCACTAGTTACTATTTTGATAAGCGAAGGTTTCATTAGTGATTGAAGACTTGCAAATCGCGTTGAAAGACTTCGCTTATCATCAAGAAAATAGTAAGTAGAGATTTCAGTCCGAACACTAAGACTTTAATGGGTGATTTTTATGGTGGACCCGGCATTGTGATAGCTGCAATGCCGGGTCTTTTTGTCTTTCTAGATAATTACGTACTGACTAATAGAGAGATACGCACTAATTAAAAGTATATAAAAGTTGTTTTTTCTGCTATTTTTGTAGCATGTCCCCGATAGGATTAGCAAACTATCAACGAAAAAAGGTCGAATATTCAATCATGCAGGTCATCCTGGTGGTTGTATCGTTATTCCCTATATTTCTTTCTGCTCAACGATGGTCTGAAGACCCTAAGCACTACACAGTTGACGATGGTTTACCCACCTTAGATGCCTATCACATCCAACAGGATCGCAATGGGTATATCTGGATCGGCACCGATATAGGTGTGGCTCGCTTTAATGGTTATGATTTCGATCTTTTCACTATGGGCGATGGGCTCCCCAACAACGATGTTATACGCATTAGAGAGGATCAAAAGGGACGCATTTGGATGAACTCAATTGGCCCGCTTTGCGTACTGGAAAATGATGTACTTCAGACCTATGAAGTAGCTGATTTAAGAAAATCCCCAAGAAAGTTTGACTTTGTTGAATCGGCAGAAGGGGGTTTCTGGTTTAATCAATTTTACAGCGTAACTTATGTCGGTCCAGCGTTTGAAAGCCGGCCCCTTCCTCAGCACATTGCTCAACCTGCTACTTTCGGCAGGAGATCTATTGTCCAAGGGAATAATGACACTGTCCTAATTTGTGGTAGCAATCAACTTTATTTTACCTACAACGAGCACATTGTTGACTCGCTTACTTTACCAGAAGCGTTTCATCAAGTATTTGATTTGTGCTTCGCTTACACGGAAGAAGGAATTTACTTTGTCAATTCAAATGGTCTGCAATATTGGTCATTTGACGATGACGAAATCCGTTTACTAGATGATAAGATCAGTAGCGGCTTGGAGCTACACTTGGAACAGCAGCAGCTCTTCCTGATTGATCCAACTTATGGCTTGCGGATTTACAATTTACAAGATGAGAATTGCTCGCTCAGCCAGCATTTCTTTCCAGCAAACTTTACTAATTCCTACTTGCTGGACTTTGAGGGCAACCTGTGGATCACCACTTTGGGGAATGGAGTATATTTCTACCCCAAACAATTAGTAGAATCCAATACTACTGTACTCCCCAAAGCGCACCAACGACTCAATAAGCTGCAAATTTATCAGAACCAGCTTGTCATGGGCACCTTTAATGGCCGCATTTATACCTATGACCCTGACTCACGCAGCACCGAACTATGGATAGAGTCAACTTCTCCAACGAACAAGAAATTTGATCGGGTCATGGACATCGCGCGCCTTACAGACGGGCGCCTGGTGCTGGGTAAAGACACGGGACTATACATTATGGATAGTGATTCACTGCGTAAGATCTCACACGCAGTTGTCAAAGCTGTCCACGCCGACCGTAAAATCGGCCTCACTGTGTTAACCTCGCGCGGCTGCTTCCATTTAACGGAAGCTCAGTTGGCGCAGTGGGTGCAACTGCCGAATGAAAGACAAAAACACATTGCGTCAAATAGCACCGTTATTACCAAATCAAGGGGTTATTCGGCCTGTATGGCTTCCGATGGTACCATCTGGGTTGACAATACAGCACAAGGCCTACTTAGCTACCGCGAAGGGCATATCACCCGCTGGAAAACCAAAAGCAATCTCTTTGGAGTCCACATTAATGAAATACTTGAACTACCAGACTCTACGATGGCATTCGCTACTCACGGTGAAGGGCTAATCCTAATGAAGAATGGTGATTTTTGGGTCATAAATGAGGTTGAACAACTACCCAGTAGTATCGTTAATGCACTTTATCTAAAAGATGAATGTCTCTGGGTAGCCACCAATCGAGGTGTAGCAAAACTCACGGATATTAACTTAGCGTTGCGGCAGCTTAAAATCAATGTCTATAACCGCAACGATGGTCTACTAACCGAAGACATAGCTGATTTAGTAGTCTGGAAGGACCAAATGATGCTCGGCACCCAGCTCGGTTTACTAACGTTGCCACTAGAACAGAAGGACAATCAAGAAGTCCGCCCGCGCATCATCCTCAATCAAGCAGAAGCCAACGGCTACGGACTTGCCTTGACCGGGCAAGAACAGCTGCGGTATAACCAGAACAATTTACGCTTCCAGTTTTTGGGCATTTCTTTCCGTAGTAAAGGTAATGTGCGTTACCGTTATCGGTTGAAAGGCTACGATCAAGACTGGGCCAGTACTTCCGACCGGGAGGTATTATATCACAACCTTTCCCCTGGGGCCTACGAATTCGAAGTACAAGCCATTGATTACAAAGGGCAAATCAGTGCTGATAGCGCGCAGATCGGTTTTCAAATTGCCCCACACTTCACACAGCGCACTGGTTTTTGGGTTGTCCTTACACTTTTGGTTATTGGTTTGCTTATCGGCGGCATCCACAGTTATTTGAGTATTCGAGAGCGCAATACGCTATCTAAACTAGTACGGGAAAAAACAGCAACGCTTGATCAAAGGGTTAAAGAATTGGCTCGTTCCAATGAAGAACTCGAGCAGTTTGCTCACGCCGCCTCACACGACTTGCGCAGTCCGCTGAGAAACGTTGCCAACTTTGTACAGTTATTGCATCGCAAAGCAACGGATCGCTTAAAAGAGGAAGAAAAAGAGTACATCGACCTAGCTATCCGTGGGGTCAAGAGTATGGAACAAACCATTGATGACCTCCTGAAGGTCGCACGCATCGACCAATACGATGAAAACAAGGAGTGGCTGAACTTTGCCACTATTGTGGAAGAAATCAAGGAGTCTAATTGTAGCTTAATTGAAGAACAAAAGGCGTCTATAGTGCTAGAGTCTAGTTTTCCGGATCTGCTCTTTAGCAAGGTCAATGCCTTACAATTACTCCAGAACCTAATTCTAAATGCCATCACTTACCGCTCAGCAGACACCCCCATTATTCGTTTGTCATGCCACGATAAGGAACAGGAATGGATTTTTAAGGTGGTTGATAACGGAATAGGAATTGCGCCGGAATTCCAGCAGAAGATTTTTGGGCTTTTTCACCGTCTCCATCACCCTAAAGACATACCTGGCACGGGTATTGGCCTGGCTATATGTAAAAAAATTGTGGAACGCAATGGAGGTAAAATGGGTGTGCAATCCGAGGCGGGTAAGGGAGCTACTTTTTTCTTTACTATTCCAAAACCATAGGCCTTCTCCCCCTCCTGGTTTAAGGCTATTAACCATATCAAACCACAGGGGAACAAATAGCCCATCCGGCGGCAACTTTTAAGCACTCAAGAATGTATTGAATACGGACTGGAAGGTTGATTTTAGCAAGGTGTTTACAAAAAATCACGTACTTGCGCCCTCAAATCTGCCCTGCGTCACTATTATCACCTGTGACCTACATCACCAAATACGAATCTAAGGACCAATAAATTTGCACTGTGAAAACCTGATGACACAGTGTGAGTCCTCATGGAGCAATCCTCATCAGCGATAAAAACGAACGCATGAGTGCAAAAATATCTTTTAAAGAACTGATAAACGGCGACCAGCCAGTACTGGTCGATTTCTTTGCGGAATGGTGTGGCCCCTGTAAAGCCATGAGCCCTATTCTAAAAGAAGTAGCCTCCAAGACCGGCGATACCGCTAAGATTATCAAGGTAGATATAGACAAGAACCCCACCCTAGCCAATCAGCTGGGTATTCGGGGAGTACCTACCTTCATTGTTTTTCAAAATGGCGAAATCAAATGGCGCCAGTCGGGAATGCAATCAGCGCATGCACTGGTGAATGTGCTAGAGCAAGCTGCCACTTCCTAGGCCTTCATTTCCTACTTATAACGATACGAACAACACATGGCATTCGTAACCTTTTTTTCTACCCCCATGGAATATATCAGCCAACCCTGGCACTGGTCCGTATCAGGCGTAGCCATCGCCGGGATAGTATTTCTGATGACCTGGATGGGGCGCAGCTTTGGCGTTTCCACGGCCTTTCGAAATTTCTGTACCATAGCCGGTGCTGGTAAAAAGCACCCCTTCTTTGACATTAACCTCAAAGAGGAAGACTGGCGAATGGCCTTTGTATTGGGCGCAGTACTGGGTGGTTTTATTGGTGCTCACCTCTTGACTAGCCCCGAAGCAGTAGCTATTTCAAGCAGCACGATAGCCCACTTGAAGGAAAACTTTGACATGAGTTATCCACAAGGCGGCGGATTCCTACCAACCGAAGTATTCAACTTTACTAATCCCAAAGGAATAGTTCTCACCATTATTGGTGGATTCCTAGTTGGATTCGGTGCCCGCTACGGGCGGGGCTGCACCTCGGGGCATGCCATTACTGGCCTGTCTCACCTTCAGCTGCCATCTCTGCTCACCGTCATTGGCTTTTTCATTGGAGGCCTGACGATGACCTGGTTGATCATGCCTTTAATTTTTTAGTAATTCTTCCTTTACTTATTCCCGTAAGCTCAATTCTATGCGACTCTTAAGTTTCTTCGCAGTAGGCACTATATTCGGCGTTATCATGACTAAATCAGAGGCTGTTTCCTGGTTTCGCATTCATGAGATGTTCCGCTTTGAAAGTTTCCACATGTACGGCATTATTGGCACTGCAGTGGTGCTAGGTGCGATTATCATTGCGCTCATGAAGCGCTATAAAGTAAAAACCCTACGCGATACCGAAGTAGGGTATAGCCCGATGAAATTGAACGTAACTCGCCACCTACTAGCCGGTAGTATTTTTGGGCTGGGTTGGGCCTTGATGGGTGCCTGTCCTGGTCCGATGTTCGTTATGCTAGGCCAAGGTTTTTGGATCTTCATCTTGGTCATCCTAAGCGCCACCCTTGGCACCTATACCTATGGTGTAGTCAAAGATCATCTGCCCCACTAACCGGAACACAAAAACATGACCTTCGAAACAGGAGATATTACCAGCATTTTGCACCAGCATTTCCCCCAGATTGCCGAACGTGGCCTCCAGGAGGAAATTGCGGAGGTGGGAAAAATTATGCACTTCCGTGCTGGCGAGATCATAATGGATTACGGCAGCTACATAAAGTTGGTTCCTCTCATTATTGAAGGCAGTATCAAGGTAACTAAGGAGGACGATCTGGACGGAAGAGAAATCCTACTGTATTTCCTTACCGCCGGCGATACCTGCTCCATGTCTTTTAGCTGCTGCATGATGAATAAGCGCAGTGTCATTCGCACCGAGGCCATCGAAAACACGACACTTATTGGCATCCCCATTAAATACGTAGACCAATGGATGACCAAATACCAAAGCTGGAAGAATTTTGTGATGCTCAGCTATGATAATCGCCTGGTAGAAATGGTGCGGGTGATCGATAACATTGCCTTCAGTAACATGGACGATCGCTTGCGCGATTACCTACAGGCTCGTGCACAATCCACTGGCTCCCAACTCATCCAAGCCACCCATCAAGAGATTGCCAACGACCTGAACGCTTCTCGTGAAGCCGTTTCCCGCTTGCTCAAAAAGCTGGAAAATATTGGGGTCGTGAAACTGGGGCGGAACCAGGTAGAATTGGTGAAGTAGTTGATTTAGTGAATTTAGTTGTTTGGTTGTGCCTACGGCACTGGTTAGTTGAGTTATTTTGAGTGCTATTACAGAGATGAACTTCTAGCCCACATTTTGATCGAAAGGGTTCAACAAGTCGATTATTTAAGCAATTCTAACGCTAATTCCCATTCTAATTTTCATCCAACGAAGCCTTAGCGTAGTCGGGTTATGTCTTTTTATTTACTTCAGTACCAGCTCCTCTTTATCGCCATAGTTCTCATAACTAGAGACAATGACAACTTCGCCGGGCTGCAAGCCTTCAATAAGTTCGTAGTAATTCGGGTTTTGACGTCCTACCGTAATGTTGCGACGGCGTGCGATGCCAGCAGCAGGATCCAGTACGTATACCCAATTACCTCC
>JBCBWU010000231.1:0-10524 GCA_039816955.1 Bacteroidota bacterium | reverse complement strand
GGCCCAGATTGCCGATGAAGCCACTCACGCGCTCCTGTACGCCTGCGGATTGGTCGAAGACGTAGGCCAACTGCATGTCAGCGGGCAGGCGATAATCTGCCAATTGAGCTTTGACCGGATCACTGACGTCAAATATATTGATACCCTCTTTTTGGGTGACGTTGATGTACATGGCGGGTTTGCCGTTGTAGCGTGCCAGCCAGCGGTCATCCTCGTAGGTGAAGTGCACATCAGCAACATCCTTAAGATAGACGAGTTTGCCCTGGTGTACACCCACTACAGTTTGCCGGATCTGATCTAAATCTTCGTAAGCGCCCGAAGTCTTCACTGCAAAAAGCTTGTTGGAGACCTTGATGGCACCACCCGGAATATTGGCATTGGTGCCAGCAATAGCTTGCTCAATATCGTCGATACTGAGGTTAGCTTGGGTCATTTTAATGGGGTCCAGTGCAAGACGTACTTCTTCTTCTGGATAGGCCTCCAGTTCTACTTTGCGTACACCGGATACGGACTCAATTTCGTCCTTGATCAACTCTGCCTCAGCGAGCAATTGCTTGTATTCCGCTGTTTCGGAGATCAATGCGATCTGAAAAATATTGACCGTGTTGGTGTTGATCTGCCGAGCTTCCAAGCTGTATAAATCACTAGGAAGAACGTCCTTGAGCTGGTTAATCTGGCGCTGTACTTCGTCGTACTTATCATCGGGGTCCACCCCAAATTCAAATTCGACTTCAGTCACCGCCGCACCGTCCCGTACGGTAGTGCGTAGTTCCTTGAGGTCATCGAGCTCCTTGATGGCTTCCTCGATGGGGTCTACTACCTGGCTTTCAATATCGCGTGGGTTAGCACCTGGGTAGACGGCAACGACAATGGTATTGGGAATGTCGAGGACGGGGTCCTCTTGGCGGGGCATACTCATAAAAGAGAACAGCCCGGCAATCAGCAGCAGCACAAAGGCAGTGAGGGTCAGCTGATAGTTCTTGATGGAAAAGGCAGGTATATTCATGTCTAGGGGCAAATTAATGGGAGGGGTATTTCATTTGGCGATTTGTGGCGATTTCTCCAACTCGCGCTTATTGGGTGGAGATAGGCTGTACGGAATCTCCTTCTTCCAGGTAGCTCGCTCCGGCAGTGATTACCATTTCGCCAGCTTCCAGACCGCCACGCAGCAACAAGTCTCGATCCTCGATGTGGTGAATGTCGATGGCCCGTAGCCGGGCACGGCCTTCTTCGATCAACATCACTTCACCTTGCTCACCATCGGCTTTTAGCAGTCCGTCAACAGGAATGCTGACTAGTGGCTGCTGTTGTTGAGTGTGAATGGTTACACTACCCACGAAACCGTTGACCAGGGTGCGTGACTGTGGTGCTAGTTCTACCTCTACGGGATAGGTGCCGGTAAAGGGATCAGCGGCACCCGCTAATTCGCGTACACTACCGGCAAAGTCAATGCCTGGGTAGGCGTCGAATTGTACTACGGCGGGATCGCCCAAATTCAAGTGGATAATATCTTTGTCCGTTACGGCAACACGCACTACTTGCGCCTCCTTACGGCTACCAAACATAAAGACAGGATTACCAGGCCCAACCAGTTCGTTGACCTCAGCAAATTTGCGCAGGATGATACCATCTGAAGGCGCTACGATACTACTGTACTTCAGATTGAATTGGGCTACCTCTACACCACGTTGGCTAAAGGCCAATCCTTTTTCGGCGGCGGCCAATTGGTTCTTGGCGTTATTGAGCTGTACTTCTACGTTTTCCAGCTGTTCCAAAGTGGCTACGCTATCGGCAAACAGGCCAGAAACATTGCGGTAGTCACGTTCAGCCAGTTGTAGGGCTAGTCGTGCATTGTCCAAGGTGATCGCGGCCTGCTCTTCCCCCAGATCTGCCTGCTGACTTTGGGCGGAAATTTCATCGAGTTCCAGTTTAGCCAGCAATTGGCCTTTGCGGACCTTTTGCCCCTCACGTACGTAAACCTGGGCAATAATACCCCCAGTTTTGAAGCTCAGCTTTGCTTCCTCCGCAGCTGCTAGGGGACCCGTAGCAAATACGGATTGCTGGTAGGCAATAATTTCAGCTACTTGAGCTTCTACTTGTTTTGGTTCTGCGGCTTTTGCCTGATTTTGAGCTTGCGTGGTACAACCATTAATCACAGCTGCCAATACGACTAAGAAAAGGATGTTTTTCATGATTTTTTATCATTGCGATAGCGGATTATCTCGCTACCCATTTTTAATTCCTCCGTCCGACGAAGCTTCAGCGTAGTCGGACCATTCTAATTCTAATTCTTACTCTAATTTCCCAACGCCCATTCCCACTGCGCCAACTCGCTCAGGTAGTTATACTCCGCAATGCTTTGCTGCTGCTCGGCATTTGTAAGCGTAGTACGGGCATCGGTGAAGGTGACCAAATTGCTCTGGCCTTGAGTATAGAGTCGCTTTTGTAAGCGGAAAGCTTCGCTAGCTGCTTGTGCTTGTGCTTGTGCCTGGGTGACTTGCTCACGGGCGGATTCTAAGCGGTAGTACTGATCCACAATCTGTAGGCCAATCTGCTGTTCTGCTGATTCCTTTTGCTGAAGGACTCGTTGTTGAGCCAGCGCAGCTTCCTGGACTTTGGCAGAAGTGCCTTTATTGAAAAGTGGAATCTGGAAAACCACTGAACCCAAAAAGAAATCGTCCTGCGGGCCAAAGGTGTAGCTAGTACCTTGAATACCGTAGTCAGCTTGGAGGTTGACTGTGGGTAAGCGATTACCGCTGGCCAGCTTGCGGTTCTCCTCCGCAGCCGCTAGGTAATAGTTGAGCTGCTCCAGTTCTTCGCGTTTTTGCCAAGCTTGGTTTTGTGCCTGGGCCAGTTGCATTACTTCCTCTCTTGATGCCGTTTCCAGCTCTTCGAGGGCAATAGGAGCCGTGTAATCCTTTTGTAGTAAGGTGTTGAAATAAGCCTGGGCACTTTGTTCTTGCTGTACCGCCTGAGCCAGCTGCTGCTGTACACCGGCTACTTGACTCTGCACACTGTATACATCGGCCAAGGTGGCTTTGTGGTGGGTTTGCAGGCTTTCGGTAGTGCGCAGATTTTCCTGCACCAGTGCTAAAGCGTTTTCGTAAATCTCACGGGCATTATGAGCCTGTGCGTAGGTGTAGTATGCTTGCTTTACATCCCGAACCAGCTGCCGCCGGAAGGCTGCTAAGCCGGAACCCTCTGCTGCCAGCATACTTTCTTGTACCTGCTTGTTGCGCTGCAAGGCATTGTTGTACACGGGCATACTCAGGCGCACTACGGTTTCTTGTTCGGTCGTCCGTAAAAAGTTGATCGACTCATTATTGATTGGTGCGTAGGTTGGAAAGGCCGGATAGGTAGGGTCATTTCCAGAAACGTACTGATTGAGGGAGTTGAGGTTCTGGTAAGCGGGATTCACTAAGTCACCAGCGGGGATATCGATGGTTCGTCCACCCTGCGCTACGCTAAAGCGACCATCGATGCCGAGTGTAGGCCAGAACAGTGCTTTGGCTTGGTCCAGCCGGGCTTGCGCTTCCTGATAGCTCAATTCTTGTTGAGCCAATTCCAGGTTGTTGGTTAAAGCGGTGCGAATGTAGTCGTCTAAAGATTGGGCTTGGCCAATGGTGAGGCTCAAGGCAAATGCTATGGTCAGCAGCAGACGGGATTGTTTCATTTTTACTTTCATCTGATCTGCCACAAAAGTGGGCGAAAACCAGGCTGTTGTCTACCGAGGATTGCTGAATGGTAGAATTTTGGGGTTGATTGGTAATAAGAGCTTGTTGGGACTTTAATCTGGGGCTAGGGATTACGCTCTTGGGTGTTCCCGCTGGAATACTTTGTTGAGCCAGGCACGTTCCGTTAGCGGGTTAAGCGTGTGTAGTTTGGTCTTTACCTTATCTATTTTCTTTGTGGTGTTGCTCATAAGAATTTGGTAGAGGACTTGACAGAAGTGTTGGTAGTTCTTGCGAATAGCTGGTGATACCCTTCTGAGCCTGGATAAATACACGATGAAAGAACCGACAGCTGACATGCAAGAATCAATGTTGCCAAGTTCATAGAAAGTCTTGATCGACACCGTTTTTGTACTCATGTAGTAAATAAAATGGTTGGTGTTAACCTTAGCTAGCTGATCGAGAACAGCATCAAATTCTTTTTTGGTAAAGTACAACTCCGCTAAGTTTAAGTACAAGGCATTGTTTTGGAAAGCAGCTGCAATATGCTTGTTATGCTCATAAATGAATTTTTCTGTCCATTCTACTCGCTCTAGTTGAAGACCGATCTTGATCGCATTACGGTAGGTCCATTCGGATAGTAGACCGTGTTCAAAGATGATTTTGGTTCGGATCCCCTCTTCGTAAAGTTCCAGGCAAATTGGGGCAAAGTATTCCTTATTGATTCGGATTCTACGTATGCAGATATTGATAGTGGTAAGGTAGATCATCCGGCATTCTGAGGCTTCCACCTTGTGTTGGTTTTGATACAGTAACCTTACCAGGCGGTCGAAATGCTCATCAACCTCAGGATATTTGCCGCAGAGGTAGATTTGAAAGTAGAGACTGGTACGAGGAGGTAGTACCTCTTGTTGGAGCAAAAATTGCTCGATGTCATCCATGAAGGGATTTCTGAAAGCGGTGGTTTGTTGCCCCAGTTTCTGGCGATGCTGTATTTCAATCCCGTAAATGAGTTTATTAACGAGGTAATATTCATCGAGTAAGTCCACGCTCTCTTGCAGTAAGACTTTGAGTTTCTTTGGGTCTTGCTGCGCTTGCACGTGCAAGATATCGGTAGCCAGATAATGAAAAAGGAGATCGTGGGTATCCGTTTGTTCCATTTCTTGCCAACGTTTCCGTACCTGATTCAGGGTGTTTAAGGCCACGCTGGGGGCATAAGCACTCATGCCTAAGGTAGCGTACACATCTAGCAGAAGCGGTTTGTTTTGAATCTGTTCATAGCTTATAAACTGTTTCAGTAAACTAAAAGTCCGACTTTTTAGGTAGCTAAGCTCTTTCTTGGTTTGTTTTCCTGAAGGGAGAATATCCGCAGGAATTTGCTCCAGTTTTACGCACACTTCTGGATAATTTGGATGGAATCCAGCCAAATATTCCACATAATGGACAATCTCCGATCTTTTGTTAAAGTAGGGTGATCGAAGGAAAAGTAGGAAGTCCTGCAGTTGTTTTTGCGTGAATTGGCGAAGAACGCCAAGCGATTTATCCTTTTTCATAGCGTAGATGGAAAGTGGATTTATAATTATATATATTATAAATAATTATAAATTGTTTTATTGTATCTATTTGGTAATTAGTATTTTGTGGTTTAGTAGGTGTGGTTTTGTTTGCTGAAAGATATTGATAATTGAATGGAAACCTATGAGATTTGTAATTTTTTTAGGCCTCTCGTTCGATTATGTTTGCATAGAGAGATGATAGGGCTTCATTGAGGACTGAAGTTCAGCGAATAGGCATTACTAAGTAACTCCCAAATTGTAAAGGATGATGAGAAGTCTACAAGGAACTGCTCAATGGGCAGTAAGTACCCTAGTGTCACTAATCGTACTGGGGGGCATTAATTTTTTACAGGCTCAGCAAGTATGGCCTGGAGATATCAACAATAATGGGATAGTAAATGGTGTCGATTTACTGTATCACGGAGTAGCTGAAGGGATAAGTGGGCCAGAAAGAATAAATACGGGTACAAGCTGGGAAGCTTACGACCCGGCCCTAGCCTGGAATGGTCAATTTATTGATGGCCTCAATTACAGCCGGGCGGATGTAAACGGTAAAGGATCCGTAGAGCAAAGTGATCGGAAAGCTTTGTGGAGAAAAAATTATGGACAAGCCCATGGCGCAGTAATTCCTGATTTATTTATATCAGGCGATCCTGCAACTGACGCTGTCCTAAATATAGTGCCTGTTCATCCAGAAGTGGATGCAGGAGATTTGATAGAGCTTAGCCTGAGTTTGGGAGATGCAAGTAACCCAATAACTAACTTCTTTGGCCTAACTTTTACGCTAAGCTTCGATCCTGATCACATAGCAGACGAGACTACAAGCCCGTTGTGGAATCCAGATGTTTTGAACATCGAGCTTACTTCCGGGAATTGGCTCAATCCTAATGGTGACGATGTTGAAACATTTGTCCAGATAGACAACGCAGCTGGTAAACTTGAGGTGGTCATAATGCGCAAAAACCCAGGTACAGTAACAGGCCACGGCCAGATTGCCAGTATTATGGGGACGAACATTGAAGATATCGTTATGCTAGAAGGTGCCACCACTACCTTCACTATCGACGACATCAAACTCGTTGATGATAATTTGGTAGAATATCCGGTTGCTGGTTCTACTACATCGGTGGTGATCAATGCGGAAAATGCTGCCTTAGTTGCTGCTAATGAAAGTGAATCTGAAGTTTCGGAGGCCAGCAATTCAGTCGGACTTCAGCCGCTACAGGTGAATAGTTCTGCTATAGGAACTGACAATTGGGGGGGAGAAGCAGAAGTCTTATCTGTTGAATGTAGGGTATATCCAAACCCAGTTGTGGATCGCTTGCAGGTGAGTTTGAATACACCGGTGGAAGATATTAAAGGCTTACGTCTCTTCTCTGCTAACGGCCAGTTAATGAGGCAGATCCGTCAGGTAGAGGCTCCGAGAGCCGAAATGGAGGTGAGTGATCTCCCCAGCGGTAATTACTTCTTGCAAGTACAGACAAGCGCTGGGCCACTGATCAAAATGATTAGTAAATAATTGGCCAAAGGGCCAATAAAGATATTTCATCCTTGGGAGTTCTACAGCTCCAAAACTTCGACTCAAAGGAGTAAGTAGTGAGGTGTTGTAGCCAGGGTTTCTATTCATCATCTTTTTTTCCTCAGAGTGAATTTTAGGTCTGCAGGCTGTGCAGAATGCACGTTTTACTTTCTTTTGAAGTGGTAGGTAAACCCGTGCGTTGAGCAAGAAATATTCCCTCACTGGAATATGAGTTGCTGTACTTCAACAGTCGCAGACTTGTAGACCTGAAATCACTTCTTATTTAAGTAAAAGCTCATTCAATGTTGAATGGGTAAAAAACAAAGCGGTTGCAGGCGGAGCATGGCACTAACCCCTAAGTACCAAATCTGGCATCAAGTGTGCTATGCCTGTTTGCCCGCGAACTTATTGATTAGGCGTTTTTGCTTTCCCTGGCCACAATGGAGTGGTCTAAGTGGGAGGGAACCTACAAGATTATATTTTACGGGGACAATGCTCGCGCTCTCGTTTTTTCCCGTAAAGTGTAGTTGTACTGCACAGGAGGAGGTTAGCAATAGGTAAGGCCTATCCTGTGCGTACACACATTAGGTCAGCTCTTGTGCTGCCCCCCCCTTTGAGTATTATGCAAGTGTTTTAAATACAGCGGCAAAGTGGCTTTGGACACCCTTTTCGGGGACCAAACCGCTTTGTTCGTATGCTAGGAATTGGGGCGCTCATCTAAAACGATTCGCTAGATGAGCGCTTTCTTCCTTTTCTCACCAATCTCATCCATACCTATCTTCTTCTGTATGGACCTGACTTTTTTTCAGCCTTTGTTGTTTTTGAGCGCCAAAATGGCAGTTTCTTTTTATGGAGAAGCTATGGCATAGCCTTTGTAACTATGGAAGTGGGTAAAGCGTTTGAGTAACTAAGAACGCAGTCTTTACCGCACTGATATTTCTAAATAATTACGTTCCAGCGTCACTTGATCTGGAATTGAAAATAAAGGCAAAAGATGCATCTGAATAATTTCACCATTAAAAGCCAGGAGGCGGTGCAACGCGCTCACCAACTGGCACTGGAGGGGGAAAACCCCAGTATTGAAGTTGGTCATTTGCTACAGGGAATTCTGGAAGTAGATGAAAACGTCACGCCCTTTGTCCTGAAAAAACTAGGGGTGAATTTCAATGCAGTGAAAGCTGCTACGGAGAGTATTGTGCAGTCCTATCCTAAACAAACTGCTAGTGGTGGTCAGCAATACCTGGCGCGAACTACAGGTGAGATACTACAGCGTGCGAATACCCACCTGAAGACTTTTCAAGACGAATACGTCGCGCTGGAGCATATCTTATTGGCCATTGTTGCGGTAAAGGACCCTGTGGGGCAAATGCTCAAGGACAGCGGTGTAACGGAAAAGGGCTTAATTGCCGCCATTAAGGATTTACGTAAAGGTCAGCGGGTTACTACCAATAGCGCCGAGGGGGCCTATAATGCCTTGAGTAAGTACGCCATTAACTTGAATGAGCGCGCTCGCAACGGCAAACTTGATCCAGTCATTGGTCGTGATGAAGAAATCCGCCGCGTACTTCACATTCTTGCCCGCCGGACCAAGAATAATCCGATCCTGATCGGACAACCTGGTGTAGGTAAAACGGCCATTGTAGAAGGCCTGGCCCACCGTATTATTAATGGCGATGTGCCCGAGGACTTGCGTGATAAAGATATCTACACCTTAGACATGGGCGCACTGATTGCTGGTGCCAAGTACCAGGGGGAGTTTGAGGAGCGCCTCAAGGCTGTCATCAATGAGGTTACTCAAGCGGATGGGCAAATTTTCTTGTTCATTGACGAGATTCACATTTTGGTTGGCGCAGGGAAAAACCAAGGAGCAATGGATGCGGCCAATATCCTCAAGCCAGCCTTGGCTCGTGGTGATTTGCGTACCATTGGTGCCACTACCTTGGACGAGTACCAGAAGTACTTTGAAAAGGACAAGGCACTAGAGCGTCGTTTCCAAACTGTTCTGGTTGGTGAACCTTCGGAAGAGGATGCGGTCTCTATTCTGCGCGGTTTGAAGGAGCGCTACGAAACCCACCATAAAATCAATATCAAGGACGAAGCCATTGTAGCCGCGGTACAATTATCCAGCCGTTACATTGCTGATCGTTTCTTGCCGGATAAGGCCATTGACTTGATCGACGAAGCGGCCGCCCGCCTACGCTTGGAGATGAACTCCATGCCAGAAGAACTGGATGAGACGGAGCGCAAGATTCGCCAATTGGAGATCGAGCGCGAAGCCATGAAGCGAGAGAACGATACCGTCAAGATTGAAAAGATCAATGAAGATCTGGCCAATTTGGAAGAAGAGCGCAATGCGCTGAAGGCCCAGTGGGAAAGCGAACGCGAAGTAGTTTTAGGTATCCAGCAAGCGAAAGAAGAGCTGGAGCAACTCAAGGTATCAGCCAATCGTGCTGAACGTGAAGGCAACTACGCGGAGGCTGCTGAGATTCGCTATGGTCGGGTGCCGGATGTTGAAGGTAAGCTCAATGATTTTACCAGTCAACTGCAGGAAATGCAGGAGGACAATAAGATGCTGGTTAAAGAGGAGGTAGAAGCCGAAGATATTGCAGAGATTGTGAGTCGTTGGACGGGTATCCCCGTTACGCGTATGCTCCAGAGTGAGCGCGAGAAACTATTGCAGTTAGAAGAAGATCTGCACCAGCGCGTAGTAGGACAGGATGAAGCAGTAGAAGCTGTGGCTGATGCTATTCGCTTAAACCGCACTGGCTTGAGTAATCAGGATCGTCCGATAGGTTCTTTCCTTTTTCTAGGCACCACTGGAGTAGGTAAGACTGAGCTGGCCAAAGCGCTCGCAGCCTACCTATTTGACGACGAAAATCTGATGACGCGCATCGATATGAGCGAGTATCAAGAGCGTCATGCGGTGAGTCGTCTGGTGGGAGCTCCTCCCGGATACGTAGGTTACGATGAAGGTGGCCAGCTAACGGAGGCCGTACGGCGCAAGCCTTATTCTGTGGTTTTGCTTGACGAGATTGAAAAGGCGCACCCCGATGTTTTCAACGTTTTGCTACAAGTGCTCGACGATGGTCGCCTCACCGATAGCAAAGGTCGGGTGGTGAACTTCAAGAACACCATCGTTATCATGACCTCTAATATCGGTTCTGATATTATCAGCGATAATTTCGAGCGCATGGTAGAAGGCGAGGAAGAAGAAACGATTGATAATACGCGCCAGATGCTCTTCGATCTATTGAAGAAATCGGTTCGCCCGGAATTCCTCAATCGGATTGATGAAATCATTATGTTCCGTCCATTGTCCCGCAAGGACATCCGCGGCATTGTGGATATCCAACTCAGGGCGCTTAAAGCTACGCTACAGGAGCAGAATATCAGCATGACTATCACTCCTCAAGCGATGGATTGGTTGGCGGATGAAGGCTACAATCCTGAGTTTGGTGCGCGGCCCCTAAAGCGCGTCATTCAGAAGCGTGTCCTGAAGCAGTTGTCCAAGCAGATGCTGCAAGGGAGCGTAACCGCTGGCAGCCATATTGTACTGGATGTGTTTGATGATGTCGTAGTCTTTCGCCAGGCGATTAAGGCGGAGGAGCTGGCTCAGGATTAGGGATGTTTTTCTCCTGTACAAGCGCCTAGTTTAGGATTTGGCCATTGACTGTTTTTTAATTGAACAGGACCGAATTTACATTGAACTGATTTAAACTTTTGTGGTGTTGATGAGCCTGAGCCATTGTGGGTTCTGGCGAAGAGGCTTTCCGAGTGC
>JBCBWU010000230.1:0-10563 GCA_039816955.1 Bacteroidota bacterium | reverse complement strand
CATGTGCAAATATCCTGCTGAAGAGACGCATTGCAATGCGTCTGTACGTCCCTGGCTGTAGCTATTGATTTTTACACTTTCGTATTTGTGTGTGTAAAAAGTCGATTCATGGAGTTTGGATTGGTTATGCCTTCGGCATTGGTTAGTTGATTGAATACTGCTGAAGAGATGTATTGCAATGCTGATTCTCTATCAAGTCGTAGTAAAGCACTCAGGTGTTCTTAGGTGCCTTGGTGGTTCGAATTGAGATACCGACACACAAGAGACAACTTTTGATTTTTGACATAAACAGTTAAAACCCTTAGGTCACTCGTGTGGTGGCTACTTTAAAAACGCACTCTTTTTCATAAACCTTAAAATCTTTTTAATCATGCAACGCGTAACCATATACCCAAACCTGGTTGGTATCGTCTTGCGGGATGGTCAGTACCAGCGCTTACTGAGTACCGGTAAACACTGGCTAAGGTGGGGCGAAAAGCTTCGCCTGTACAACCGTACCCAACCCGTGACTATGCCTTTCGACTTGGGTATTTTGCTGGAAGATGAAGCCTTCGAACAAGAAGCACAAGTTGTAGATGTGAAGGACAACGAACGATGCCTCCACTACCAGAATGGCAATTTCCATAACGTTCTACCAGCCGGTCGTTACGCATTTTGGAACAGTGTCATCGAACACCGCTTCGAATTCTACAATACCGACGAGCTCGAGAGTATACAAAGCTTGAGTAAGCGGCTACTGAAGAACAGTGCTCTACTCCGGCACCGTTGGGAATTCATTGTGGAAAACCACGAACGCGGGCTGCTTTTTGTAGACGGTGAATTCCGTCAAGAATTGGGCCCTGGTTACCACTACTTCTGGCGCAATGGCCAGTCTTTGACAATGCTCAAAGCTGACCTAAGGGTCCAGCAGTTGGAAATCTCTGGTCAAGAAATTCTGACCCGGGATAAGGCTGCTTTGCGAATCAACTTCCTGGCTCAATATCAGGTTACCAATATCCGTAAGGCCCTGTTGGAAAACCGGGATAGTCGTCAACAGCTTTACCTGAAGCTACAGCTCGCCCTACGAGAGTACGTAGGTACCCGTAGCCTGGACGAACTCCTGGCTAACAAGGAGCAAGTAGAAGTTCAGGTCTTGGACCAAGTCAAGGAACAAGCCAACCAGCTGGGACTGAAGCTGTACAGCGCCGGTATCCGGGATATCATCCTACCGGGTGAGGTGAAGGATATCATGAATCAGGTCCTGATCGCTGAAAAGACAGCCCAGGCTAACACCATCCTTCGTCGGGAGGAAACCGCTGCTACTCGTACCCTCCTGAACTCTGCTAAGCTAATGGACGAAAATCCAATGCTTCTGCGGCTCAAGGAAATGGAATACCTGGAGCGGATTGCCGACAAGGTGAATAGCCTCAGTCTGTCTGGCGGTGGTCAAGTACTAGATCAGTTGCGCGACATCTTCGCCGCCAAGTCTTAACTATAGTGAATGTTAACGATAGTTGTTTAAAAAGTCAGTGCCGAAAGGGGCTGGCTTTTTTTTATGTACGGTGTACGATGTACGGTGTAGGATGTACGGTGTACGATGTGGGATGTACGGTGTACGATGTACGATGTGGGATGTACGGTGTGGGATGTACGGTGTACGATGTACGATGTGGGATGTACGGTGTGGGATGTACGGTGTGGGATGTACGGTGTAGGATGTACAATGTGCGGTGTAAGGTGTATGATGTGCGGTGTGTAGTACACTGTGTAGAGTGTTTTTACCGAAGTTAGGACGAGCTCAGAATATTTGGTTTGGGAATAAGTGGATACGAGTGCAGTAAGCGCGTATTCTCCTTTCTTTGGTACCAATCGTTAGTTACCAACTCTATTTGATCTACGTGGAAAGTAGCGATATTAACACGGCGCAGCTGATTCGATTTAGCTAATAAATATCTTATCTCCGCAATGGGTTGCGTGAAGCGAATAAGCGTGGCGTGCGCGGTTTCCAATACATCCTACTTATATCTTGATCCAGGGAAACTGATAATACTGATTACCGTGTTTGAGTACCAACTGATAGGTACCCGCAGCGATAGAGCCCGGCGCAAATATCATCCGGTTTTCCCCTTCCAGGATATCCGCCGACCATTCCTGCAAGAGTCGACCACGCGCATCTAGAATAGAGAAGTGCGTAGCGCGGAAATGCTGATCACTTTGAATAATTAATTCGCTATTCCTGCTAACAGGATTAGGAGCAAGACTTAAGGATAGCGGCAATTGTTGAGGATTGGCAATACCACTCTCAAAATCATAGCGTATCTCCACTCGCTCCGTCCATACTTGCGCGCCTAGATCATCACTGGCACGGGCCTGGAGAAAGTAGGTACCTATAGCAGGCAAGGTAAATGGTATCTCGTATGGTGCTTCTGCTTGACTCCCCAACAGTTCGCTATCGAGGAAAAAATCAACTTGGGCAATCGTACCATCCAAATCCGCAGCTTCCACGGTAACCACATCGGACAACGGTGAACCATTTCCCAGAAAGAGGCTTTCATTTTCCGGATAGACAATCGCAGCATTCGGTAAACGATTGGCGATAATCTCTACCTCATCCAGATAGATGCTGTTACCACGATCGCCAATACTTTCAAATTCCAAGAGAAACTGCTCACCGTTCCAAGTTTCCAGAGAAACGGTATCCGTACGCCACTGACTACAATCTACCGGCTCAAAATCTGATATAAAAGAATCGACACTCGCTAAAATATTTCCGCCTTTGTTGTAGATATTATGGCGCTGCCCTTGCTGATCAAGCAGGTTGATACGCAGCTCATCAAAATGGGCGGGGTGCCGTTGGGCGTAAGCCACCTTGAAAAGTAAGTGAGCCTGTTCGTACTGACGTAAATCCAACCCAGTGCGTAGGTATTCGCGGTTGAGTTTCTGGGTGGCTTCACGATGTTCCACCTCTAGGCAACCACCATTACAACCAACATCAGAACGCCATTCCCACTGCACACTATCTGCTTCGGGGTCAATAATCTCCCAGGGTGAATCAGCAGAATTATCGAAGTCTGCATTGAAGGGTTCCAACGTTTCGCGCACCTGCACAGCTACTTCCCGGGTAAGCGTTCGCTCGCCCACTGGATTTTGTAATTCCAGACTTACCTCGTAGGTCCCAGCTTCGTCGTAGCGCACGATAACATCTTCGCTGGTAGCTTGCATAGGCTCTCCGCCCGGGAAGGACCAAGTGCGACTAGTAGCGCCATTTTTGCTATCATCAGTAAAATGTATTGGGGTACCTGGAGCTACTTCGGTAAGCGTTTGTACCCAGTCTACTTCGGGTCCGGCTTCCCAATTATTCACTCTAAAGTTGTAATACCCTTCGGGCGCAGGCAGTGGCCGTAATTGTTGTTTTCCATCGTTAGACCAAGCCTCAATGTAGTACTGCACCTCACGCCCAGGTTCTTGTGGAGGGATGCCCGCCTCCCACTTATCTGGATCATCTGCACTGACTTGCATCGGCACCGTAAAGTAGGCACTTTCGCCTGCCAGTCGATAATGTAAACTCGCACTAGCAATTCCCTCCTGGTGATACAGCCAAGCCTCCACCGGATAGGAGCTGGTAGAATTGTAAGTATCGCGCAAACGGGGATGAGCAATCCAGAGCGGATCGCGCACGCCAATGAGTTTGGTAATGCAGTGCAGTGCGCCCAGTCTACTGATAATTGTGTTGCAATTAATACCCACTACGCGGTAGCCGGGAAAATAATCACGGTAGCGTTGTAGCGCTTCTTCGTCTTCTGGCGCCTCATAGATGGGCACTAAAATGGTCTTATTAATAAAAACGCTATTAGTGTAGGTCAGGTAATCCGCCATTGGAGGATACTGGCCCGCCTGGGGTGGCATAGGCAAACGCATGATTCGATAAGGCCGGCCGTAGGGGGTGCGATAATGGTTGCGAATCCACGCTAGGTTTTGCTCAATAACGGGCCCGTCGGCTACACCTTCGGGGTACTCCCCTATCGCAATGGTTTCCTCATCCAGGATGCGCATGTGCATATCCAGGTGATGGATGGTATCGTAGTCTAAACGAGATAAAATGCGGTAGTCTTCCACACCGAAAAAGACCTTGGCGTATTCCGCAATTTGCTGCCCCGTCTTCCCAGAATTTTCGCGCAGAACCAGGTCACTCGAATAGGCCGTTTGTAGACCGTCCCGTAGAAAATTTCCTCCGGTATGCACCCAGCTAAATGGGTCTTCATCGGCATTGTAAACGGGATCGCCCACGTAGTCGGCTACCTCATAAGGGACCATATCGTCCCGGGGGCGCATGGGCCGATTATAGAGATAATCCGAAATACCGCGCTGGCTAACTTTATCCAGATAAACCGTCCAAGGGCCATAATCGCGAATCCAAATACTATTGACTCCCGCAATGACGTAGCGGATATTTTCCAAATCCGTAACTTGATATTGACCAAGATCATCGCGAACAATCTGGTCATCGGTAGTGACGATATAGACCAGCCCTTCATCTTTTGCGTAACGAACAATTTCGGAAAGGATTTCCGGGAAACCGCGCCAGGCAATCACTACCCCCTGGGTTTCTTCCCACTCCGCCATAGTACGTACTTCTTGCGGCGGAATATTATTATTGCCAGAAAAAAATACGCCTGGTGATTCCTCGCCATTTTGGGATTGCGCCCCAGCTTCCATTCCCCAAAAGAGGAATAGCAAAATGAGTAACCCAACTCGACTTAATGTAGACATCGGAACGTAGGTTTACTTGGGAATCCAGAACGCTATTCGGTATAACGGTCAAACCGGAGAGTTGTTCCGGTTCGCTTAGCCTTACTAAAGTACAGTTTTTCTGCTAGGACTGGAAGCCAAGTTGGTCTTCATTTCAAGTACTAAAGATACCAGCAGGCCCGCAATTATTTGATCTGGGTAGTGAAATTAACCGCCAAAAGTGAGTGGGTAGTCCGAAAACCATTAGTCTCGATTGCTCGTAAAGAGCCCACATTCCCTTTCTCGCAGGAGCAAATTGGCTGCAGGCCTTGCTGTAAGGCAATGCCCTTCGCCGAGGACAGTAAGTAGGTACCATAACCTTGGCGACGAAAATCGGGAGAAATAATCATCCCAATATCGGCAAAGTCAGGTGCGGCCTCACTTTTACGGACTTCGCAGGTACCGGCGATCTTACCATCAAGGCGCAAGCAAAACAGCTCCCGTTTACCAATCAGATCTCCTAGATAAGACTGCAGCCAACTTTCTGGTGCGCCGACACTGTAATGGCAAAAGGCCACCATTTGCGCTAGCTCATCTTTCGCCACTTCCTTGAGTTTCCCCGCTTTCGGTATCACCGTTTTTGGTAGCCGTTCGCGAAAGAGGTAGGTATGAACTTGCAGATGCTGTACAAAGTGCAGTGCTGTACTGTGAAAAACGGGTTGGTGAGTGCCCACAATCCCAGCCTTCACTTCTGCTTCTTCCAGTAAGTGCGAAAAGATTATCAGGCGATCAGGTAGATGTAGAGGTTGTATATAGAATTGTAGCAGCTGCTGAGCTTCATCCACCAGTGCATAACCAATGGTTTTCTTCTGGTGGCGTACAGTCCAAACTACTGCGGCAGCTCGAAACGCTTGCCACATTCCATCGGGCGGGCTAGTCAGGCTCGCCAGGCACTCTGCTCTCAAAGCTACTATATCCTCTGTATCTCCTCCTTTAACGATCTCGTACGGCTCCATGCAAATTACTCTTTGAAGATGCTTGCATCCAACCTTGGAATTAATTTTAGTGCATTCTCGTAGTAGAGTTTTCGCAGAATATCATCCGGTAAATCGAGGCCGTACATGCGCCAAAAAGCATGATATCGCTTGTAATAAGGAAAGTATTCATCATCTGTCTCTAGTACCCGGAAATAAGTGTGGTACTCCTTGGGACGATAAGAGTCTTTTCCAAAAACAACCCGATTCTGGTATTGCTCAAAGAAGCGATTAGCCATACGCGGCTGACGCCCCAGCTCGGCAATAACCGCACCGATCTCAACGTATAAGTTGGGAATTTCGTCGAGGAGTTTTCCCAGAGTTGCCAAATCGTTGGCGTACCAGCCCATATGTGCAGCAACGAAAGTGGTATTAGCGTGCCGGCGGAAGATATCGTGTGCCTCAGCAATTATCGTCTCCCAGGGAGCAGGATTATCAGCACCTCTTTTACGGTTTGGGCGTAGCTTAAGCTCAAGCCAGCGCTCATTGTTCTCATCGTGTGGTTCCCAGAAAGGTTTAGGATCAGCGGAGTGGATAAAAACGGGAATTCCTAGCTCCCCACATTTCGCCCAGACAGGATCCAAACGCGGATCATTGATCTTGATTCGGTTGCCTGCCTTATCGGTATGCCGCATACCTTGGCTCTTGAAGATTTTCAAACCTCGTGCGCCAATGCTCACATCATACTCCAACTGGGCCAGCGTGCTTGCTAGCCAATCCTCTTCATCAATGGAGCGAAATTCAATATTGGTAAAACACACGATGCGGTCCTGATGCCCGGAGGCATTGACGTTATCCATGATTTCCTTCAGGGCAGCTCCTCCCCGACCGCTCAAATTCACTACAATGCCCATATTCAAGCTATCCATTTGTCGAATGAGCAGATCCAGATCCTGAGTGGCCATGCGCCAGTGATGACTGTGTACATCGATGAAGGGAAACTTAGCGTGATCCGTGGGCGTTTCTGGTACCACCAAAGTTGAGGGTGGATCATAATCCTCCCAGTTCATAATCAAAGAAGAATCAATGGGTGTACGTTGGGCGAAGCTCATACTACTGACGAGGAGTAGCAGAGATAAGAGTAGTAATCTGAGCATGGCAAATAGTATTTCCGGGCGCTCAAGATAAGCTTTTCAAGAGCTTTGTAGCCCGCTTATTCACGGACTTACGGGAATCTGTCCGCAAACGTTCCAAGTGCGGAAGGAGCCACTGCTTTAACGTTTCATCCTTGGCCGACCATTCCGCCAGGGGGTAAGCATTGATGCAAGGAGGATGTGATTAGACTTTCAAGATCGTTTTTTAACCACAATAGGCACATAAGAACACATAAGTAGATAAGCCTTTAGTGCCCTTATGTGGCTTATGTGGTTCCACCTTTAGTCCTAAAACCAGCCTTAAGCAAGATTAACTCTCTTTCTATAGTAGAGGAACACCAGTTATCCCACCAAAATCGCCTTCGCGGTCTTCTCAATGGCTTCCTCGATGAATTGTGGCAAGACGCGGCTGTAGGTATGCATGATGCGGCGCGGGTGGCGCATATCGGCTAGCATGCGGTGGTACTTCTCAGCGCCGTGCTCCTTAATTACGTTCTCCCGGCGCTCTGGCTCAATGAAATGAGCAATCATACCCTCGGGATCCGCCTCTGGATGGAATTGAACACCAACCATATCCTCGGAGAACCGAATTGCCATGACGGCCCGTTCCAGCGGAACGTGCGGGCGGATCTTCTCCAGTGCCAGCAGCTTCGCATCTAGTTCGGCAAAGCGGGCCTTATCCGGTTGGATCACTTGGTAATCACGAAAGTCAGCTATCCAAAATGGATCAGATAGGCCAGCGAAAATGGGTTCTTGTACACCCGCATCCGTCATGTGCACGGGAAAAGTGCCAAAAGACATCGACTTACGCTTGGTGATCAACCCCAGATTGAAGAAGTTCACTGCCATTTGAAAACTATGACAGATAAAGAACACCTGCTTCTTTTCTGCTTCGCGCTGGTTCCAGGTCCAGACGGCTTGCAGCCAGGCGTAATATTTAGCGTCCCAGTGGCCATCTCCTTCGAGTGGATTACCGGGGCCACCGGTAGATATATAGCAGTCGAAGTTGAGGTCAGGCACTTCGGCCTTGCCGCGAACAGCAAAGATTTCGTACTCTAAACGATCCGAAAAGGAGGAGAGGATATCCTTAATACAACGCATTCCTTGGTTGGGAACACCATTGTACATGTCAAGAATTGCCAATCGGGTAGTTTGCATAGCCAGTTACTTTCTCAGCCTGCCGCAGTACCAATGCACAACGGACATGGCGGGTAGTTTTTTCAAGTTATTAATTTGGGTGATAGTGAAAACTCAAAGGCGGGCTAAAGGAAAGGCTAATGGGATGTTGTTCATAAAGTCGCGTATTATAACGCGAACGTGACGCATTTGTTTGGGGGCTAAAGGTCTGAAAAAAGAAGCATAATTTAGGTCCAGTTACTGTTAAATTGGTGATTGAGGTTTGTCACTGTCGGAATTAGATGTTTGGTTTTGGTTTGTTAGCTGCTGTGGTCTTTAGTAGGTCAATTGTTTGTAGTTGCTGTTCTTTTGGCTTGGCCCAAAAGGACCAAGCATGTCCTTGAACTTGTGCGAAATAGTCGCAGCATATCATTGATAATTAAGCCCGGCGCTAAATGCTCTAAACGAGGTTCCACTTTTATCAGCTTCGATATTGAAGCTTTTGTTTTGCGCTATTGTCTTGGCATTCTTCTTTTTCGCTTTGCGGCTACTTCGTGGTATCATCGCAATAAAAAGAAGCAAAAAATGCTAGCCCCACTGAAACTCCTTCCAGTCAGACAAAATTGGGGCGGGCCACCCACAACGCACAATCAGCCCCTTTTGCAAAAATCTTTACGTAGATCCCAATCGATGACATGTGCTAGATGCTAAAGTAGTGAGGTCGTATCCAGCAGCCCCAGGAGTAAACACCCGTTAAACGCCCGTCCTGACATTTATCGTCAGAGGGCTTTGAAGGTTGCCTTATGGTCCTATTGATCAAGTGCTATAGGCATCAAAGCGTTTCCTAAAATGGCTAAGCTGTACAAATGAATCGGCAATCTTCACGAGAGTAGGGGGTTTACCTACTCCAATGATTAGCTTGAAAATGTAAATGCCAAGCTCTCTTCAATTCGATGAGTAAGTTCGCTGCCTTTACAAGCTCTTGGGCTTCCTGCCTGCCAGGCCGCTAAAGCTTGCTGGCGGGCAGGCAGGTTGGTTCTTTTGGGCCAAGCCAAAAGAACAGCGTGATTACGAAAAAGATCTACAAAAATGGCACCGAAAACTAATCCGATGCCATATAGATAATGTATCTCAATCTCTTTACTTCGTTGCTTTCTTACGAGGTGCTCGCTTCGCCTTCGGCTTAGTTTCCGCTACTGAGGTACGGATGAAGTTACCCCAGGTCAGGTTAGTGACACCGTCCTTCTGCGCTTGCGCTTTTTCGATGGCATAAGTAGCAGCTGTTTCTACTACCCATTCGAAGTTCTCCGCACCAACGGAAGTGATCTCCGCATCGGGGGCAGGGTTGCAGAAGTCGATAGCGATAGGAATACCGTCGCGTACGGCGAATTCTACCGTGTTGAAGTCGTAGCCCAGGCCGTTGCAGATGGTGAGGACCAGGTCGTGCATTTGCTGGCGTAGCTCGTCACTTACTTCATGCTTAGCTGCGTAGCGTAGGTGGTGTGGGTTACGTGGCTCGTAATCCATGATGCGTACGTGCTTGCCGCCAATGCCGTAGCAACGGAAGTAGGCATCAAACTTGATCTCCTCTTGGAGCATCATGACCAATTGCTCAGTCTCGCCGTACTTCTCGAAGAAGTCCTGGGCATTCTCCAGGCGGTATACACTTTTCCAACCACCACCAGCGTGCGGCTTCATGTAAGCTGGAAAACCAATGTATTCGAAGATACTTTCCCAGTCCATCGGGTACGCCAGGTTACTGAACGACTCCGCAGAGGTGTCATCTGGGTGGTCCTGTGAAGGTAGTAGTACCGTCTTTGGTACAGGTACATTCATTTGCCCAACAGAAAGTACATTGTTGAAGAACTTCTCATCCGCACTCCACCAGAAGGGGTTGTTGATGACAGCGGTACCGGTAGCCGCGGCATTCTTCAGATAAGCCCGGTAAAAAGGAACGTCCTGAGAAATACGGTCAATGATCACCGCATAACCCGAAGGCTCGCCCTGTACTACTTTATCAATGTGCACAGGTTCCGCCACAATACCTTTGACGCCCTTGCTATTAACGCGCTCAATGAAAGCCTCTGGAAAGGAGCGCTCTTTTCCGTAAAGAATGCCAATTTTCTTCATTGGTATGGTTGGTTTTTATAGTACTTGGTACTTCGCCTGCCTACACGTACTCGTTTCGGCGAAGGCAAGGTACAAGGTACTTGGTATTTTTCACTAAGCAATCAGTACTGGCTACTGCCCACTTTCTACTGACTACTTTATAAGGCTCTTAGCCTCAAATCAGATCACAATAGACTTAGATAATGTGGAAACATCTCGCGCCACAACGGCCAGTCGTGTTTCTGCCAGCCGCGGACGTCCAGCCAGTGGTTGATGCCTTTGCCGTTCAGGATGCCCGACATGCGCTGATTAGGCTCCAGACAGATATCCCACTCGGAAGTACCCAGCACGATATTCATACCCCATAGGGCAGGATCATTGGCGTGTACCACAAAGTCTACTGGATTGTTGAAATAGACGTTATCGTCATAGTGGCCATCCATGAAGGTCTTGATATCAAAAGCACCACTCATGCTGAACAAGTGACTCACCTGACTCGGGTG
>JBCBWU010000022.1:0-49868 GCA_039816955.1 Bacteroidota bacterium | reverse complement strand
CAGTAGCAGGTAAAGCCCGATTATCACTGCTCCGCCCAACACACCGTACTCCTCGCAGATGATTGCGTAGATGAAATCGGCGTGGGCGTAGGGCAGATAGTTCCGCTGCGTACTATTACCAGGTCCAGCTCCAATCCAGCCACCATTGGCCAGGGCAATCTTGGCCTGGTCAATTTGGTAAGTATCGTCGCTGCCGCGTTCTGGGGAGTAGAACTCTTGCAAACGATTCTCCCAGGTGGTGACTCGGATCAAATTGGGATACTCTTTACCTAGTAATAGCAAAAAGGCGAACATAATAAACCCTGACACCAGCAACAGGCCGATGTACTGGATAGCTACCCGCCCAACAAACATCACTAGCAAACAAGACAGAAATAGGATAATCGAGGTGGATAAATCCGCCGGTGCAATCAAACCACAGACCAATACCACAGGCACGATGATGGGTACAAATGCACTTTTGAAATCCTGAATGTAATCCTGTTTGCTACTGATAGCACGAGCCACGTAGATAATCAAGGCTAGTTTAGCCAGGTCAGAAGTCTGGAAACTCATTCCAACAACGGGGACCATTATCCACCGACGCGCTTCGTTAATTTCTGCTCCAAAAAACAGCGTGTAGATTAAGAGGATCAGCGTAACTGGCAGCAAAACCGGTGACCAGTTCATGTAGCGCTTATAATGCAACAGGTGAGCAAAATAAGTCACGACCAGGCCGGCCAACAAGATGATGCCATGCTTAAACAAGTAGGCCTCCGTATTGCCACCTTGCACCCGATACGCCAAACTTCCCGTCGAGCTATACACGGCTAGGATCGAAAACAGCCCTAGCAATACCAGGATAGCCCAGACCACTCGGTCTCCGCGAAGTTCAGCTGCTATTCTGGTTGATAAACTCATTTTCTTTTTGTTATTGGGACGCATGCGATGCGTCCTTACTGCTTGGTTAATGGGGACGCATTGCAACCTCCCTGTTGTTGGGACGCATTGCAATGCGTCCTTACTGCTAAAAAAGTTGTTGGACTGCGGTCCGAAATTGGTTGCCGCGGTCGATATAATTCTTGAACAGGTCGAAGCTAGCACAAGCGGGTGATAGTAGTACTACCTGCCCGGGCTGGGCTGCTTCTTTGGCCAGTTGCACTGCCTCTTGGGCAGACTTGGCCTCCTGTATATTTTCAATTCGATCACCAAATGCTGCTTTTAGTTTGGTGTTGTCAACGCCCATACAGATCAGTACTTTTACTTTCTGCTGCACTAAGTCGTACAGTGGGCTGTAATCATTGCCTTTATCGGTTCCACCCGCAATCCAGATGATGTCCTTGTCCATGGCGTCCAGCGCATAGGTGACGGCATCTACATTAGTGGCTTTGCTATCGTTGATGTATTGCACATCGTCAACGGTTCCAACGGGTTCTAAGCGATGCGGAACGGGCTCAAAACTTTCCAATCCGCTTTTCACCTCCGCTGCGCTTAAGCCAATGGCCTGGGTCATCCCAGCCGCAAAGAGTGCATTAAGCGCATTGTGCTTACCACGGAGTTGGGTATTACTTAAATCAATCTGCAAATCACCAACTGTGATATTCTTTCCGTCTATATCCTCGCGGTTGATGGCGAACTTTTTCGCGCGAACCGCATTGCGTTTCATTCCTTTAGCTATGTTCGGATCTCCCGCCAAGTAGAAGAATTGATCGTCTTCCAACTGGTTCCTGGTGATCCGTAGCTTGGAATCTATGTAGCCATCCATTTCGTAATTGTAGCGATCCAAATGGTCCGGTGTAATGTTCAAAATCGTCGAGTAACGCGAACGGAAATGAACAATACTATCCAGCTGGAAACTGCTGATTTCAATTACGAAATAATCAGGTTCTTCTTCCTGGGCTAAGTGGCGGGCAAAGCCGAAACCGACATTCCCTACCAAAGCCACGTCTTTACCTGCTGCTTCCAGCAAGTGATGCACCAGATAAGCGGTGGTTGTTTTCCCATTGCTACCCGTAATTCCAATTAGAGTAGCATCGGTAAAGCGAGCTGCGTATTCGATCTCCCCAATCACGGGAACATCCTGATCGCGTAACTGCTGAATCAGCGGTACCGTATCTGGAATACCAGGGCTCTTGATCACCTCATCCGCCGCAAATATCTTTTCCCAGGTGTGCTTTCCACTTTCAAAGTCAATGCCGGCGAGTTCGAGTTCTACTCTTTGGTTTTCACCAATCTGCCCGCGGTCCGAAAGAAACACTTTTGCTCCTTGTTTTTGGGCCAGCAAAGCGGCACCAACGCCACTTTCACCACCGCCCAGTATAACTATCCTATGTTGCTGTTCCTCCATACCTAATGTTCGCGCTAGCGAATCTTCAAAGTCAGAATCGTTGCTACTGCCAGCAAAATTCCGATGATCCAAAAGCGGGTCACGATTTTTGTCTCTGGCATTCCTTTCTTTTGGTAATGGTGATGGAGCGGAGACATCAATAAGATGCGTCGTCCTTCACCGTATTTCCGTTTCGTGTACTTGAAGTATCCCACTTGAAGTATCACCGATACATTCTCAGCTACGAATACGCCGCACAGAATTGGAATCAATAGTTCTTTGCGGAGCAAAATGGCCATGGCCGCAATTACTCCACCGAGGGTCAAGCTACCGGTATCACCCATAAAAACCTGCGCCGGAAAGGAGTTATACCACAAAAACCCTAAGCAAGCTCCCAGGAAGCAGGCGGCGTAGATCACTAACTCACCACTACCTGGTAAATGCATAATATTCAAGTAGTTAGCTGCGATAGCATTACCCGAAACGTAGGCAAAAACCGCAAGGGTAATGCCAATAATCCCCGAAATTCCAGTAGCTAAGCCATCCAAACCATCCGTAAGGTTGGCAGCATTCGAGACGGCAGTTACCACGAATATGACCAGCGGTACAAAAACGACCCAGGCCAGGTGTGGAGCCAGTGGCAGAATATTACCGTAGTCCAGACGATTCCCCTTGAGGAAGGGGACATTAGTCAGGTTGGTCTTGTAGTCTCCCTTTAGTCCTACCTGTACTTCTTCTTCCATGATGGGAATCGGTTCACCTACCATATCAGCGTCGGTCAGCCCAATTTCTTTGGCCTCGCTCAAATCCATCCGCACTACGATCTGCTCATTGTTCATCATCGTCAAAGCGATGAAAAGGCCGAGTCCAACTTGGCCCATAATCTTGAAGCGTCCGTGTAGCCCTTTCTTGTTCTTGCGAAAGACCTTAATGTAGTCATCAATAAAGCCGATGATCGTCATCCAACTCGTAGCCACTAGCATGAGTACCACGTAGATGTTATCCAGGCGAGCCATCAACCAACACGGAACTAAAATGGCCATGACAATGATGATCCCCCCCATCGTTGGGGTGCCTTGCTTGGCTTTTTGTCCATCGAGTCCCAGGTCACGCACCTCCTCTCCTACTTGCAACGAACGCAAAAGGTTGATAATCTTACCACCAAACAACATGGAAATAATGAGTGACAGAATAATCGCCACTCCCGCACGGAAAGTGATGTATTGGAACAATCGGGTCCAGGAACCGAGTCCGATAGTTTGATCCAACCAATCAATTAAATAGATTAACATGCGTTTCTCGTTTTGCTGTTCGGTGAGTCCGGCTAGTTTGCCAATGCTGCACTCAGGATTTCATAATCGTCAAAAGGGTGTTTTACGCCTTTAATCTCCTGATACTGTTCGTGTCCTTTCCCGGCAACTAGTACGATGTCGCCAGCTTTGGCCAAGCGGCAGGCGGTCAGAATAGCAGATCGGCGATCCGTAATTCTTAGTGCCCGGGTTTGGCAGTTCTCATCTAGCCCCTGCTCCATATCATCCAGAATTGCTTCTGGGTCTTCAGAGCGTGGATTATCACTGGTCATGATAATTTCGTGACTGTAGTCACAAGCTGCTTTAGCCATGAGGGGCCGCTTCGCCTTATCTCGATCACCTCCACACCCCAGTACTGTGATAAGTCGCTGAGGAGCAGAAAGCATTTCCCGTAAGGTTTCACAGACCTTTTCCACGGAGTCTGGCGTGTGGGCGTAATCAACGACGCCAGTCACACCACTTTTACTTCCACGCACGTAGCTGACGCGACCTGCAGGTCCTTCTAGTCCGCTGATGATCCGGAGTACCTCATCACGCTCTGCTTCCAGCAGCATGGCAGTACCGTATACCGCCAGCAGATTGTAGGCGTTGAAGTGCCCGATCAGGCGAGTAAAAACCTCTTGGCCATCCAGTTCTAGCTGCAGTCCTACAGGGGTATTATCTACGACCCGCACCCGAAAATTAGCCATAGACCGTAGGCTGTAGGTATGGTATTTTGCCCGCGTATTCTGCACCATGACACTTCCTCGCTTATCATCTTTATTGACTAGCGCAAAAGCACCTTTAGGCAATGTGTCAAAGAACTTCTTTTTCGCTTCGATGTACGCCTTGAAACTACCGTGGTAGTCGAGGTGATCGTGCGACATATTGGTAAAAACGCCTCCCGCAAAATGCAGTCCCGCAATGCGGTTTTGATCTGCGGCGTGCGAGCTTACTTCCATAAAAACTTGCGTGCAACCAGCCTCCACCATCTCGTGGAGTAGTCGGTTAATCTGCACAGCATCCGGTGTGGTATGGGAAGCATCAATCACTTCCGTTCCAATCCGATTTTCCACGGTTGACAGTAAGCCTACTTTGTACCCCAACTCCATGTACAATTGGTACAGTAGCGTAGCACAAGTAGTCTTCCCATTCGTGCCGGTAATGCCTACCAACTGAAGCTGCCGACTGGGGTGACCATAAAAGGCCGCTGCCATGTGGCCCAATGCCTGGGAGCTGCTGGCTACTTCCAGCCAACAACCCACCTTTTGCTCCACCTCCGTTTGTGGTCCGCGTTCGGCCACGATGAGCGTTGCTCCGGCGGCGATGGCTTTGTCCAGGTATTGGTGTCCATCTGTTTGGGTTCCCCGAATGGCGAAAAATGCACTACCAGTGCTCACCTTTCGAGAATCAAAATCCAACTGACTGATTTCTGCACCCGTATTCCCCCACTTTTGGCGGATGGTGAGCTCGGTTGTCAGTTGGTTTATTTTCATTTTTATCTGCTGCTGTTGTTCGGGCTTCCGCCCTATTATTACTGACGCTAACCCAGCGTCAATTTGATCGTTTGTCCGCGGATGTTGGTACCCGGGCGAATGGACTGGCGAACAACTCGCCCCACGCCTTCGGTAATTACTTTCAAACCACGGTTTTCCAAAATGAAGACCGCATCTCGCAATCCCATGCCAACAACGGTTGGCACTTTGGTTTCACTCAAGGTCCGGTTCTCCAAAAAGAGGCTATCCGTACTGGAGGTCATGACCACCATTTCGGTTTCCGGATCACCGTAGTAAGGCATCTGCAGGTAGTCGAGTACCAGACGGATATCTTCTTCTTTACCGATTTCAAAATCAGGTAAATTGTTCTCGTACAGCACTGGCCGTGGACCCTGGTTTAGTGGATCATGCAGTTCTACCATACTATTGAAGCACTTGTCTGCAATCTCACGAAAAATTGGTCCTGCTACATCACCGCCATAGAATCCGCCCTCACGCGGCTTGTAAATGACGACGATGCATGAGTATTTGGGATTATCCGCAGGGAAATAACCTGCAAAACTGGCCTGGTAACCGCCAACTCTAGTGCCACGACGACTACGCGTATAGTTTACCTGTGCCGTTCCGGTCTTACCAGCAAAGCGGTACTGATTAGTCTTCAGCTTGTATGCGGTTCCACGCTCCACAACTCCTTCTAGCAAAATCCGAGCCTTTTCAACGGTAGACTTACTCGCAATCTGCTCCTTCACTACCGTAGGCTTAAAGACCTCCCTTGGCTCACCATTCCGTTCTACCGCTGAAACCAGGTAGGGGCGCATCATGCGTCCTTTATTAGCCACCGCATTGAAGAAGGTCAGCATCTGTAGTGGCGTCAAGCGTACTTCGTAGCCGGTAGCCATCCACGGAAGTGATACCAAGCTCCACTGATCTGCTTCACTGTAAGCTTCCTTCACATAAGGATTAGCTTCACCCTCGATTTCAATATTGGTCGGCAAGTCGAGATTAAAGTCCCGCAGGCGCTGAATAAACTGGTAAGCGCCCTTATTCTGATTACCATTATCTGGCAAGTTGTAATAGCGATCTACCAATTTGGCGATACCTACGTTTGACGATATCTCAAATGCCGTTTGCACCGTTGTGCTATCCATTTTAGTACTGCGGACCGATGAATCTTCCATTTCCTGATCATAGAAAATGGTCTTTCCTCGCTCCACATCTACTGAATCATCCAGTTTTACGTGGCCATCCTCCAAAAGCGCCATGACGGACGCTAGCTTGAAAGTTGAGCCAGGTTCCGTAGCCATGGCAATGGCGTAGTTATACATTTCGTAGTACCCTTCGCCAGCTTCATCGCGCCCCAGATTAGCCATTGCGCGAATCGCGCCTGTTTCTACATCCATCACGATGGCGGTTCCCCAATCTGGTTGGTGGCGACGCATGCCTCGTAGCAACGCCTCTTCCGCAATGTCTTGCAGATTGACATCTATCGTACTCACGATATCGTCCCCACTGCGTGGTTCTACCTCCGTCAGATTATCCAATGGCAACCACAAATCACTACGTGGATCCACTTTAATCATCATCTGCGTACCGGGTTCGCCACCAAGAATAGTATCGAAACGCCCTTCAATTCCCACCGGCTGCAAGCCATCACGTACGTAACCGATCGTCCGGCGTGCGAGCAGTCCAAAGGGGCGCTTACGTTCACTCAACTTCTTGGCAATCAGCCCTCCGCGGAATTGACCTAGATTAAAAAGTGGAAAAGCTTCAATCCTGGCCTTTTCGGCAAAGGAGACAGATTTTTTCAGCAGTACGTGCCGATTCCGACGCCGATTCTGCGTGGTATCGCGAAGCTGCAATAGATATTCGCGAAAGCCACCTACCGTGTAAGAGTCATCCACATAAGTGGCCAGGCAGTGCGCCAGGGTATCCAGATTGCGGTAATAGTCAGCCTCCGTTGAGGCAAACGGATCAAAGTATAAGTCAAAGTAAGGCACCGAAGTAGCTAGCAGACTACCATCCTGGGCGTAGATATTGCCCCGCTCGGCAGCTACTGCTCTAGGCTTTACGTAATTCTGTTCTCCGCGAGCTTTCCAGGTCTTACCTTGCACAATAGCGATGTCAATAGTGCGGTACACCAGGATACCAGCCGCCGGCAACAAGAGGCCGAACAGCAGGAAATACACCCGATACAGTACTTCGTTTTTAACATCCATGTGTAAGGCTTCTTCCTATTCTTCTTCGCGAGTAACAATTTTAATCGGCTTACCTCGGTGTAGTCGCAGGCCATCGTCTCTGACGCGATCCACTACTTCCGAACGTAAACTGTTGTACATATTTTCGGACTGCAAGGACATAAATGACCACCGCAATTCGCGAATATCTCTTTGTAGCCCCTGGATTTTGCGCACGTTGCGCTCTGCCAAGTGGGCGTTACCGATGTACAATACTGCAAGAAAACCGAGAAATAGGAAGTACCCTAGGTTCTTGAGAATGAACCCGGAAATTTGAAAGGATTGAACCTGACTCCAGAAGTCATCTTTTCTGGCCATTGCTTCCTGCTTTTAAGTCTGAATTGTCACAATTTTGGTTCAAAATGAGTTTTCATTCTGCACCAAAGCCGCTCCCGGTAAAGGGACACGGTTAGTTTTTGTGTTATCCAGACTTTTAATCTCCATTTCCAGTTTCTGGAGCCGGAGAAGGTTTCAATTTTCGGTTGGAGGTTGGCTGTCTAGCCGTTCTCCTACCCGCAACTTAGCACTTCGGGCCCGTGGATTCTCAGCAACTTCTGCTGCTGTGGCCTCCACTGGCTTCTTAGTTATAATTCGATATGGCCGATAAATTCGACCGTAAAAATCCTTAATCTGTTCGCCGGACACTTGGCCGGACTTTAGCACATTTTTTACCATGCGGTCTTCCAGGGAGTGGTAGCTCATGGCTACAAAACGCCCTCCTAGGGGTAAGACTTCTGCCACTTGAGTCAGCATGTCTCCCAAGGCCCCCATTTCATCGTTTACCGCGATACGCAGGGCTTGAAACACCTGCGCAAGGTAACGATTGGGCTTACCAAAAGACAAGGGTTCCGCGATAGCGACCAAGTCCCCTACCCTTTTGATGGGCTGTTCTTCCCGTGCCTCGGCAATGCGCCGTGCCAACGTTTTGGCATTTCGCACTTCACCAAAGGTTCCGAATACGTATTGCAGTTCATCCGTTGGCGTATGGGCAAGAATTTCGGCAGCCGTGGGGCCAGCCTGTTGATTCATGCGCATATCCAATTCCGCTTCGAAGCGAAAGGAGAAACCGCGTTCCGGCACATCTAGCTGATGGGAAGAAACTCCTAAATCAGCGAGAATACCATCCACTTTACGGATACCAAATAAGCGCAAGTAGCGCTTGAGGTGCCGAAAGTTAGCGGGTGCGAAAAACAAACGCTCATCCTCTGGTAAATTAGCTTGAGCATCTTCATCTTGATCAAAGGCTACCAGGCGTCCGTTATCGCCAAGCTGTTCTAAAATCAAGCGGCTATGCCCTCCCCCACCGAAGGTGAGATCGACATAAGTGCCATCGGGCTGAATCTGCAAATACTCCAAGCATTCGCGGGCCATCACCGGTTCGTGATAACTCATTATTCCGCTGCTTTTTCTTTGTTGCCACCAAGCACTTCGTCAGCCAGGTCAGAGAAGTCGACGGGTTCTTCTTCCATCCACTTATCGTATTCTACTGGAGACCACATTTCAATTCTTCCGGAATATGCCGTTAAAATCATATCTTTGTCTATACTGGCGTATTCCGCCAACCTTTTAGGCAGCAGGATGCGGTCTGCACTATCGAGGGTCACCTCGGAGGCGCCGCGAAAAAAGTAGCGTGCAAAACCACGATTCTTTTTATTGTAGAGATTCAATTCGTTGATCTCCGACGTAATCTCGTTCCACACCGGTTCGGGGTACAACACCAGGCATTTTTCAAAGCCGCGGTTGATTACGAAATTGCCACGCTGCCAATCACCAAGTTGGGTCAATAAACCACTAGGCATCCGGAAGCGGCCTTTGCCGTCCAGACGGACTTCATACTCGCCTAGTAGTTGTTTAAAGGACATTTGTTCTCCTTTGATATTTCAAATGTAGTGACTTTTGACACGAATTACCACTTTCTACCACCTTTTTTAGGTTATTTTCTGTGAAATAGTTCCAGTTTTCACAACATTTTCTTTTTCATAATCAAAATAGTGTTACAAAATACGCAAATAAGTATCTATTCCTTAAGTAATCAATCCTTAAGAGTGGTAAAAAGTGGAAAGAAACCGATCTAAAGCGTGGATAAATGCCTATTAGCTTGTGGGAAATTGTGGGAACAAAGTGTCAATTCTGGGGTAAAATGATGGAAAAGCGTCTAATAAGGCGACTTATTCGACTACTTGATGTGGTCTATGAACTTATACTTCCCGGTGTACAAGCAGCCAAAATTCGTAAGAAGCGTTTAACTTCAGGACGAGAATTCATCCCTATCACCCCAACACTTAAACCATGAGTAAACTCTACACACTACTCACTTCCTTGGCATTACTACTGTGGCCAAGTCACCAAATACATTTACAGGACGCTGTAGTCGTCCCTAAACTGGGCCTCACTCTTTCTGGCGGTGGTGCGAAAGGTTTAGCACATATTGGTGTGCTCAAGGTCTTGGAAGAAAATGGTATTTATCCAGACTATGTGACCGGTACGAGTATGGGAAGTATTGTGGGCGGACTATACGCTATTGGCTACACCCCGGCAGAGCTAGAAGAGTTGGCTACTACGACCAACTGGAATAACTATTTCAACGACAGCTACTCCCGTAATTATCTCCCCATTGATGAGCGCTCTAAAGCTGATCGCTATCAATTGTCCTTTGCTTTAAAAGATGGCAAACTGGTGATTCCTCGGGGCCTCATTGGTGGCAGGAAGATTCTGACCCTGCTTACCGGCCTAACTGCTTGTGTGCACAATCAGGAGGAATTTGATGAATTCCACTACCCTTTTCGCTGCGTAGCAACGGATCTTGAAACTGGTGAAGCTTATGTATTTGAAGAAGGGCCATTGCGTAAAGGTATCCGCGCAAGTATGTCCATCCCATCCGCATTTGATCCGTTGAATTATGACGATCATTTACTGGTAGATGGTTTGCTAGCGCGAAACCTCCCGGTCGAAGATGCTAAAGATATGGGGGCAGATATTGTCCTTGCGGTAGACGTTGGTGATCCACTCTATCCGCGGGAAGAACTAACCAGCGTACTACGAGTACTAGAGCAAACCAGTAGCTACGTAATGGTAGAATCAACGGAAGAGCAACGCGCTTTGGCGGACCAAATCATTGATCCCGACCTGAGTGCTTTCACCACCTTAAGCTACGACGCGGCAACAGCCTTAATAAAACAAGGTGAAAAGGCAGCTCGCGAGCAACTACCTAATTTACGCTCCTACCTCGATAGTGTTGGCTGGAAGTCTCGGCCAGCCCCCGAAAAAACTAACTGCCGTCGCGATAGCTTCTACCTTAAAGACCTGGAGTTTATAGCGGCTGACACGGCAACCAATCGTACCCTAAGGCAATTGGTACGTTGGAAAACGCCTCGTTATGTCACCATTGCTGACTTGGAGGAATTAGTTGGCGTACTTTACTCCTCTGGTTTCTTCAACTTGGTGGATTACGAATTGCGTTTTGCCCCTAGAGGTGGATACATACTCGCGCTGGATGCCACCCCTACACCTAATGTATATGTACGTGGAAGCCTGAACTACGACCTGGATTTCAATGCTGCATTTTTGATTAATGTGAGTGTTCGAAACCAGATTGGTTCCGGGAGTCTTTTCTCTGGTGACTTACGCATCTCTGAGTACCCAGGCTTCTGGTTAGATTACTCCATTAATACGCGTACCAATCCTAGCTTTGGCATCCGCTTATACGCCAATGGTCAGTTTATTCCAGGGCAAACCTTCATTAACGAAGAACTAGCCGACGAATTCACCTTCCATCATTACACAACGGGACTTGACTTGCAAACCAGCATTAGTAGGCAGTGGCACTTCCGGCTCGGTGTGGGAGGAGAGCATTTTTCGGAGAATCCCCGCTTCTTCTCGCTCAATGAAAATGACTTGGAGGCTCGCCACCAGCGCTGGTTGGGTTATGCACAGCTGATTAGGGACACCTACGATCGAAGCTACTTTCCGGAGGATGGCTCTTTATCCCAACTCTGGTTTGAATACAATTTGGGCGGGCGCTTGGAGGAAACGAGGCTGGGAGGTGCCAATTTTGCCACTGACCAAAACTGGACTATCGGCGGCAAGGTGCACAAGGCCTTTCAATTGGGCCAACACTTGTGGTTCGACGGCAGTGCTGGCGCTGGACACACCCAAATCAAGCAACCCCATTTTTTGCAACAGTTCTATTTGGGCCGGGAGATACCCGCCAACAACCGTTTCTACGAAGTTTATGGTTTTCGCCTAAGCGAACTGGCAATAACTACTTTTGGCTACGCCAGATTTCAAATGCGTGCGGAACTGGGTGAAAACAACTATCTCAGTCTGGGATATAATTATGGTGCATACGCGCAGATTGTAAACGAGGAACGACTACTCGAAGATGACTTCCATGGCATTGGTGTCGAGGTGGGCACCGTAACTCCACTCGGACCGGTTCGCTTTACGGCAGAATATAATGTTGACTTTGAGCGATTCAATTACTCGTTTTTTGTGGGGTATCGGTTTTAGTTGGTTCGTTGGTTAGTTGGTTCGTTGGTATTTCAGGGTTATGGACGAATCGACGCGATAAATTGCGTTATTTTTCTCTTAACTTATATATACCGGGATTAGACCTGAAAGCATAATTCAATACGTTATTCCTCTTCGAATTGTTATTGGGATAAAGGTATTGTCCTTCTGGATATTGCCAGTAATTCATTCCAAATCAATAAGGTGTTGGTTACATCTGCTAATGAGCGAAAAGAGCTTTTACTGTAAGTGCACAACTCTCTCGCCCCTTTCTACGTTGGATAGCAGTGGCAAAATTCTATCTTTGCCGCCTGAATGAGTCATTTTAATCTTAACGCGGTATGCAGCAATGGCGCCGCACAGTACAAATACCTCATGCGAAATATTTTCCTCATTGTTGTCTTGGCACTCGTTGGCCAGATCAACGTACACGCACAAGACGAAACCAAAGTAGAAACCGCACCAAAACAAGAAGAAACCAATATGGAATCTGTGAGTTATAGCTTGGGTATCCTGGTAGCCCAAAACCTAAAGAATCAGGGATTTAAAGACATTAACATCGAAGAGTTTGGCGCTGCCATCGACGATGTGCTCCAAGACCGCGAAACGAAGGTAAGTCCAACGCAGGCGAACGAAACCGTACAGCAATACATGGCGGCGGCGAAGGCATCACAGCATAAAGTGAACAAGGACGCTGGCGAAGCATTCCTAGCGGAAAACAAACTGCGCGGTGAAGTAGTCACTACGGAATCTGGTCTACAGTACGAAGTAATCACCGAAGGTCAAGGCAGCAAGCCAAAAGCTACCGACGAAGTGGAGGTGCATTACCACGGTACTTTGATTGACGGTACCGTATTTGACAGTTCTGTACAAAGAGGTAAAACGACCTCCTTCCCACTTAACCGTGTGATTTCGGGTTGGACAGAAGGACTACAACTGATGTCTGTTGGTTCAAAGTACAAGTTTTACATTCCTTACAACCTAGCCTACGGTGACCAGGGAGCAGGTGCTCAGATTAAGCCTTTCTCAGCGCTAGTCTTTGAGGTAGAGCTGATCAGCATTAAGTAATGTGCCTAGCGCATAGCTGCGCATCAAGGCATGATTTACAGCGGCAAAAGTGGAGATTACATCCGTTTTTGCCGCTTATTTTTTAGCTTAGCTGCATGCAGCAAGAGATCACCTTTCGCGACCAAGCCACCATTACTATCGACTGGTTTAAAGCGGAAACCCCGTCAGAGCAGGTAATTTTATGCCTACCCGCTATGGGCGTCAGAGCATCTTATTACCATAGTTTTGCCCAGACCCTCCAGGCACAGGGCATTACTGCCGCAACAGCAGACTGGAGAGGGCAGGGCACCTCATCACTGAGAGCGTCACGAAAGGTAGATTTCGGCTATGAGACACTAGTAGAAGATCTGCACCAGTTGATTGGCGAAATCCGCAGCAGTTTACGGCCTACCCAAAGCCTCTTAGTGGTAGGGCATAGCCTTGGTGGGCAGATTGCGAGTTTATGCAGTGCGAAGTACCCCAAAGACATCGACAGCCTGGTATTGTTAACTGCTTGCTTAGTGTATTATAAAGGTTGGCCAGGCTGGGAAGGTCAGGTCGTTCGCCTAGCGGGACATTTATTTCATCCCTTAAGCAGAGTGGTAGGCTATTTCCCTGGAAAGATCATTGGTTTTGGCGGGCGGGAGGCGCGTACCGTAATGTATGATTGGTGCTACAACTTACTGTATGGAAGCTATCGACTAGCCAATAGTGATTTTGATTATGAGGCGGGGCTACAGCGCGCTCAGCTTCCTGTTTTGGCCATATCTCTACACGAGGATCGTTACGCACCACAGCAGGCAGTAGAAAATCTCCGGCAAAAATTCACGCAAACTACGGTCAGCGAACACCTCCACATCAAGCTCGGAGAAGCGCACTTGGGCAAGAATTCTCACTTCTCCTGGGTGAAAAACCCTCAAAAAATCTTACCCGAAATCATAAAATGGAGTAAACAGGCCAAAAAAAGTCACTAACAGACAAGTAGACAGTCCAAAAGGGTTTCATATTTATCAGATATGTGATATTTTTGGAGTTCAGTAGTCACCAATTGTTATCCCTAAAGTCTAGTTTTTGCGTCCAATTGCCCAATTCTATGATTGGTTAACCAGTATCGGCATTACCGATGAGCTCTCCTTTTCCGAAAAACTTCGGGTAGAGCTGAATAACCTATTCTTGGGGATTGCGCTTCCTTGCCTGTTTTTACATCTACTCTATCTCATATTTGTCGAGTCACAGCTGAGTTCTTATGTCATCACTGTCACTTGGATTTTTATTCTATTGGTTCCGCTTTACCTCAACCATCGTCACAAGTTCTTTGCGGCCAGGGTTTACACCATTGCCATCCCCGTACTTGCTATTGCAGCGGTACACTTACTTCACGGTTTTAATATCCGCTTAGAGCCGGTGTATCTGATGATGATCCTCATGTGCTCCTTCTTTTTTAAGCGAAAGCTGAGTATTATCATGAGTGGTTTTGTGATCCTTACCTACCTAACAATTGCCGTATTGCTGAGTGGTGTAATTACCCCACCGCTAGCCGCAAGGATTATTCCCAGTGTACCCATCATGTACCTGACTTTTTCGATAGCAGCCTCTATTATATTGATTCGCAAAGTGTTGGTGGAAAATGAGGGATTTAATGAGGTAGTAAGTGCGCAAAACGAGACTTTAGCTAAGAAAAATAAGCGCCTGGAGAAGTTCACTTACATTGCTTCCCACGATCTAAAGACGCCCATTAGGAACATCACCAGCTTTGCCCGCCTGATCGAAAGAGATATTGAGAAGATGGATTATGAGCGCTTGCCAGATCACTTAGACTTTATCCGATCAAGTGCCCTGCAAATGGCTGCTCTGGTGGAAGATATTTTGCAAATATCAACCATGGACTATGCGGATTCTGAACTACGGAGCGATAATGATTTGGATGATATCGTGGCACATGTAAGTCGTTCGTTACTCACCGAATTTAAAGATGAAAACGCCGAAATAGTAAACAGTGGTCTTCCCAACTATTTTTGCAGTGCTTCTGAAATGTACCTTGTTTTCCAGAACTTAATTCAAAACGGGTTGAAATACAATCAACAGACAAACCCGAAAGTTGAACTCTGGTCGGAACAAAACAATGGGCACTTATTGGTTCACATTAGAGACAATGGCATAGGGATTGACTCAGAATACCATGATCACATCTTCGAATTTTTCAAACGTTTGCACTCCAGTGCGGACTACGAAGGAACTGGGTTAGGTTTAGGCCTTTGCAAACGTATTATTGAGGGCTACCAGGGCGAAATAAAAGTAGACTCTACGCTTGGCAAAGGCAGTACTTTCACCATCGCACTGCCTAACAAACACACTTAGTGTAAATTTTACAACATATCTTCTACGGGAATCGGGTAGACTGATTACCTTTGCCCAAATTTTCGTGTTTATGATTGGTCAACTGAATGACGCTCAATTTAAACTGCGACGCATTTTTATTGAGTCACAACTTCCGAAAGAACTAGAGCCTCTACGGGAATTGTCAAACAATCTATGGTGGTCTTGGAACCAGGAAGCCATTGATTTATTCCACAGCATCGATTCTGATGCGCTGATAAACTTAAACTATAACCCGGTTGCCTTGTTGGATCAGCTAAGTCTGGAACAAACTCAGAAGCTAGCCAAAGACAAGGATTTTCTAGGGCGCCTGAAAAAGGTTTATAAAGACTATCAAGCATACATCAACACCCCGCTGCAAAAAGGACAATCGCAGATTGCCTATTTCAGTATGGAATACGGTTTGCATATTAGTTTGCGTCTGTATTCTGGTGGTTTGGGTGTATTAGCTGGCGACTACCTAAAAGAAGCTAGCGACGACAACTCCAACCTCATTGCAGTGGGCTTGCTTTACCGCTACGGTTATTTCAAGCAAGCACTTTCGCTCAATGGCGATCAGATTCACAATTTCCCTCCTCAGGAATTCACCAAGTTACCGGTAAGTCCAGTACGGAACGCCAACGGAGATTGGATCAGAATCCACGTTCACATGCTGGGGCGTGAAATCCAGGCTAAATTATGGTTATTGAAGGTGGGCCGCATCTCGCTTTACCTTCTGGATACTGACCTGGAGGAAAACAGCTGGGAAGACCGCGCTTTGACACACCAACTCTACGGTGGTGACAACGAGCACCGTCTGAAGCAAGAAATTTTGCTTGGCATTGGGGGTGTACGTGCCCTGAATGCCATGGGACTAACTCCTGATATCTACCACCTCAATGAAGGTCACGCTTCGTTCTTGAGTTTGGAGCGTCTGAAAAACTTGGTTCAACAAGATGGCTTAAGCTACCCACAGGCAGTGGAAGTAGTTCGTTCTTCTTCCTTGTTTACTACGCATACACCAGTACCTGCGGGTCACGACCACTTCCCAGAGCACTTGATCAAGAATTACCTCTATGCTTACTGCAATGATCTGGGTATTTCTTGGCACGACTTTATGGCCCTAGGTCGCGTAAATGCCGATAACGCTGGTGAGGACTTCAACATGAGTCACCTGGCTATTCGCTTATCACAAGAGGTCAATGGTGTAAGTAAACTGCACGGTACGGTCTCGCAGAAGATGTTCACCAAGCTATTCCCAGGCTACACCTCTGATGAGCTACATATTGGATACGTAACCAACAGTGTCCATTACCCTACCTGGATTGCCAACGACTGGAACGAGCTTTACCAACAGGAGTTTGGAGCAAAGTTCTTACGCGATCAATACAATCACGATCACTGGCGTAAGATCCAGACAGTTTCCGATGGTGATGTGATGAAAATCCGCCGTCGCCTAAAGAAGCGTTTACTGGATTATGTAAAAGAGAAAATCCAGGCCGACTTGACTCGCAGAGGCCAATCACCACGTGCTATTTTCCAAGTCCTTAATAATGTACGGGAAGATGCACTAGTACTTGGTTTTGCGCGCCGCTTCGCTACCTACAAGCGGGCGCATCTGATGTTCACCAACGTTGAGCGCCTGCGCGAATTGGTAAACAGCCAGGATCGTCCAGTGATCTTCTTGTTCGCCGGTAAGGCACACCCAGCTGATGGTGGTGGTCAAGATCTGATCCGCCACATCATTGACATTAGTAAGCGTGATGAGTTTGTGGGTAAGGTAATCTTCCTGGAGGATTACAATATGGAAATGGCCAAGCTGCTGGTACAAGGTGTTGACATCTGGCTGAATACGCCTACTCGTCCGTTGGAGGCCTCAGGTACTAGCGGTATGAAGGCCGCCCTCAACGGTGTAGTTAACTTCAGTGTACTAGACGGTTGGTGGGCAGAAGGCTATCGTCCGGATGCGGGCTGGGCCCTATCGCTTGACCGGACTTACGAAGACCAAAACTTACAGAATGAACTAGATGCCGAAAACATCTACAACATTCTGGAAACGGAGATCATCCCTACTTACTTCGACTTTGATGAGTCTGGTGTAAGCCCTAAGTGGGTGAGCTACGTGAAGAATATCATTGCTGAAGTAGCGCCTTACTTCACCATGCAGCGCATGTTGCATCACTACTACGAGCGCTTTTACAGTAAGCTTTTCGGAACGGCTGCCAAGCTGCGTAAGAAGAACTACCAAGCCGCCAAGGAATTAGCCGCCTGGAAAGAACATGTGCGCCAGCACTGGAGCAATGTGTACGAAGTACAGATAGATACCTTTGATTCTTCTAACCATCCACTACCAATTGGAGAGAAGCTGAATACTTCTATCACCGTAGCTTTGGGCAGCCTTGCGGCTGAACACGTAGGTGTGGAGATGGTATTCTTCAAGCGTATCAATGAAAACGAGTTGGAGCTGGTTCGCGTAGCTCAGCTCAGCCTCCAGGACAAAGGGCACGGACAGGCACGCTATGCTTTGTCGGTAGACCCTGAACTAGCGGGCGTCTACGAATTTGGCTTCCGCATCTACCCGCACCACCCACTATTGGCTAACCGCCAGGGGTTGAACTTGGTGCGTTGGGTGTAAGGGAGAATTAACATAATTAGACTTTCGTCTAAATAAGAAGGGATGATCTAGGCAACAGCCGTACAGATCATCCCTTTTGTTTTTAGGGGCCCCAGTAATTATGCTACTGAATTAGGAGTGGCACTTTGGCTGCCCCGATAGCGAATACATAGTATCCTGCCGCCAGGCCGGCGGTTGGGAATCGATTGTCCCCGAAGCTTAATTGTTGTGTTTGCAGTAACTGCCCACTTGCATTGTAAAGCTTAGCTATACTGTTTTGTGCTGTAATACGGATGGTACAATCTTGACCCGCCGCTACGGGATTGGGAAAAACCTGTGGCAGAGGTTCTTCTTCGTTAAGCACCTTCGTACTATTAATTACATCCAAATGGAGAATAAGACGGGTATCCGTTTGCTCCAAACGCCAAGCACTCCCTGCAGGTGGTTCCGGTAGGTTAATAGTTGGCTCTCCTGTGAACCCACCGGCGGAACCACTCCCTTTCAATAATTCAAAACTGCCACTATTGGCCGAAAATGCTTCGGCAAGGCTGATATTCAAAGTACCCGAAAACTGAAAGGCACGGCCACTTCTGACGTTATCGTTAGCATCGGGTTCTTCTGCTGTATTGGCCAAGTCGAGGTTGATGGTTACGGTTTCGGGTAATATCAGGTCCCCCGCGAAGGTTTGTCTGGATACAGTGGAATTAGTCCCGGGGCTCAGTACGGTGCTTGCCATAAGGTCAAACACACCATCTCGGTAAATACTTCCGCCCGCCAGGGTTCCGCTGTTGATCAGAGGTACATCATTATCCACAATGGCATCGCCCAGGTCCTCGGCCAGAATTAAGGTACCGGCATTGATGCTGGATGTTTCGTGCTGCAGACCAAAGTCAAAGTGATTCAGAAAAATGGTTCCACCAAGCTGATTTTCCAGCGGAGCGGCATCCGTACCCATTTCTATACCGCGGCCATCACCAGCACCACTGAGGTAAATATCACCTTCGTTAACGAGCCTTCCAGTAGGCACTTCAAATCCACGATTAAATGTATTGGGTAAGAGGTAGTCCTCCATCCGGATCACACCACTATTAAGCAGCTGTGGTCCAGGACTAGCTCCACCAAGCCCCCAGCCTTGTTCAGCTGTTGCAGCTTGCAATAGCACCTCGCCCATATTCTGGAAAGTGAGCCCTCCTTGGAGGCGTATTCCCTCTTCATGTTGGCCCCTTAAGCGAATCTCACCCTGATTTAAGACACTATCAGGCTCACTAAACCTTAGTCCTATTGCACCACCGTCAACTTCAATAGAACCTGTGTTGATAATGGTAGTACCTTCCCCTCCTAAATTAATCCCCGTAGTCGTTTCATCAGCAATGCTAATCTGGATCATTCCGGCATTTTCCCACTGGACACTATCCTGGGTATTACTAATGGCGCGCGAAATGCTCTCACCCCGGACGCCTATCAGCAATAACGAGCCTCCCGCTGCATTCACAAAGGAACTCGCTTGTGAAAAAGACACGACCGATCCGGTAGTACTTATGGTATCTAGTTGGATCGTTCCTTCATTGTACAACATACCTCTAATTACAAAACCTTCCATATCGATCACACCTGCTAAATGCAGTGCACCGCTATTTTCCATTACACCATCCACCACTACCACATCTTGTAAATTACAACTACCCGATGGGCAACGTACTACCCCTATTTGAATCGTTCCACCATTGTTGAAGCTGGCACCAGTGTTAATATAGATTGCATTGCGCGCATCAGTATTGGCAATAAGTATATCGCCATTATTGACAATATTACCGGCCGCAACAGTGACCCCCGTAGTAGATTGGTCATTTTGGCTATCAATCCGCAAAGTGCTACCATCTTCGATAAAGAGGTTGCCCCGCACGTTAAGGCTACGGATTTGCAGATCAGCATCGTCTGCCAGGTCGACGAAGCTGCCCACGGGTATACTTACGTCATCATTTGTACCAGGCAGGCAGGAACAATCCCAATTGGAAGGGTCATTCCAATCAGAAGAAGTGTTCCCGGTCCAAGTTATGGTAGTTGCTGACAGCTCAGGCAAAAGCAGGCTGGTCAAAGCCAGCAGAAAAAATAGAATTCTCATTGAGGTATGTGAGTTAAGAGTGTGATTGACAAAGATCGGAGGCCTCAATGCTGGGCCACCTGCTTGAAAGGGGCCTCAGCATTGAACCAATCACTGCGATGTGAGAAGAGATTATTTTCAATAAAGGGGGGGGTGACACTACTCCATAAAGAAGTGTACGGGCACAAGCACTAACTGACCAATGGCCTGGCCATCGATTAGCGCAGGGCGGAGGGCCGGTAATTGTTCTGCTGCTTCCAAAACGGCATTATCCAATAGGTTATAACCAGAATGATTTACACCTAGGATTTTTACCGTGCCGTTAGATCCCACCCAAAGACGGAGCGTAACAGTTCCTTCCATAGCATTATTGGTGGCTAATTCTGGATACTGCACGGTCGCAGCAAAGAAGTTGTGAAAATTAAACGTAGTCCCCATTGAGTTAGATATAGGTCGGTTGATTTGTTGGTGCTCATTGGGATGCAAGTCGCGAATCTCAACCGTAGGAACTGAAACCTGATAGTCTGTGCCAGGGCCAATACTTGCAGTAGTCTGTGCTAATGAAAAGGAAGTGGCCAAAAGGCAAAGCAGAAAAATGGTTGATAAGGTTGTAGTGTTCATCAATTGTTACTTTAAATACAAGACAGAATTGCGTAGCTTTCTGTAGGTGAACTAATAGGGTTAAATGATGAGACAAATTTATCGGCTCCCGCTAGCCCTTACTTCACCCATGTGGGTGAAATTATAGTGGGCTACCTACAAGAATCACCCGGGCGGGTGAGTTATGATTTACAGCACACCTTTAGCTTTGCAATACCACTAATACGATAAGTTAAATGCCAGCCAGTATCCTCATTGTAGAAGACGAAGGAATCATTGCCATAGAAATAGAGATGGTGTTGCGGGATTTGGGATACCGAATCAGTGGCAAAGCCAAAGATGGCGTGCGGGCCCTAGATCTATTGGCTTCCACCTCACCTGACATCGTATTATTGGATATCAATTTACGCGGTAGCATATCCGGTATCGACATTGCCAAGATCATCCAAGAGAAGTATCGTCTGCCCTTTGTGTTCCTCACCGCCCTAGCCGACCGGGACACTTTAGAGCAGGTTAAGGGCACGATGCCCTATGGCTACATCGTCAAGCCCTTTAATGAGAATGATCTACGTAGCGCCATTGAGTTGGCACTCCATCGTTACAGCGCACAGAAAGATGCTCAAGCTCCACCCAGCCGGGAAACGCTAAATCGTAAGCTGATCGACCCACTTTCGCAGCGGGAATATGAGGTATTGCTACTACTGGAAGAAGGTCTTACTTATAAGCAAGTGGGCGAACGCCTATTTATAGGTCACAATACGGTGAAGACTTACCAAAAAGCGCTCTTTGCCAAGCTTCAGGTATCTTCACGTCATCAGATGAGTCAATTTTTGAACAACCATTGAATAAACACCTCTCTACAAGAGCTTAAAAGTCAATCTCTAATTGGATGAATCGCTAACCTGAGAGGTTTTCGAACGCAAAACAAACACAGAATCCCCTATCATGACAAAATTCAATCTGGTGGTTTTCCTTCTCCTTGTTATTACCCAATACACCGCTTTTTCGCAATCCGCTGCTATTGACAGCCTCCGGCAACTCCAGGCTAATAGTCCTGATGATTCGCTACGCTTCGAATACTACTTCGAAATCTGCCGCCTGGCCTTACCTAAGGCCGATAGTACGCAACAGGAGTCCTATGCAGACACCTTACAAAGCATGGCTGATGAACAAGAGCCTACCTTCTTCCAAGCCAGGGTATTAGCGTTCAAGGCTATGACCTACCGTAAACAAGGACGTATCCTGGAACAAAGAGCGGCACTGCAAGAAGCAAAAGAACTCTACCAAGAGATTGGCGACCAAGAACAGCTGGCCGACACAGAACACGCTATGGCACGCACCTTTCTACCAGAAGGAGATTACGAATCTGCCTTTTCGGGCTACGAAAGAGCCTTACAAATTTACCGTCAACTTGGCTTAAAAGTACAACTAGCGAACTCCCTAAACGCCCTTGGTGTAGTACAACGCCGAGCTGGCAATTTTGATTCTGCCATTGAATACTTAAGCGAGGCCGCCGCGGCAAGCCGAAAACTCAATGACAAAGGAGGAGAAGCCACCGCTTTACTCAACCAGGCTGTCATCCATAAAACACGTAAGGAGTATGACCTAGCACTTCCGCTTTATGAAAGAGGGCTAGAGTTGGCAGCAGGGCCACCAAAAGATGAAGGTTTAGCGGCCTATATCCACAATAATTTGAGCGCACTTTATTTTGATCAGGACAAGTTTGAACTAGCACTTGCTGAGGGAGAGAAAGCGTATGATTATTTTTCTAAGAATGGCCGCCAACGGGAGCTGGTAACCATCAATATGGGTATAGCCAGTAACCTGATGGGCTTAAAACGCTACAGCGAAGCCATCCCCCGCTTCCAAGAAGTACTGCAAGCTAGCAAGAGTGAGCTGATGATTCAGATGGAAGCCCACGATGGACTAGCCAATTGTTTTGCTGGCACGAATTTACTGGATAGTGCCTTGTACCACATGGTGCAATCCAAAAAACTACAACAGGAGCTGGCCGATGAAAGTCGCCTCCAGGCGCTAGCTGAGGTGGAGGGTCGTTATCAAAACAAAGAAAAGCAGGCACAAATTGAGCTCCTGGCCGCTGAGGACGAGCGCAAAGCGCTAGCCATTTCGCGTCGCAACTGGAGTTTAGCCATCAGCGGGCTCGTACTACTGATTGTCTTGGGGCTATTGCGTTCGGTCATGCAACAACGCACACAGATTGCCGAGCAAAAAGAAGTCATCCAAAAAGCACTAGGAGAAAAGGAAATGCTGCTTAAAGAAATTCACCACCGCGTGAAGAATAATCTACAAATGGTGTCGAGTCTTCTCAATCTACAATCACGCCATCTCACAGACTCTAAAGCGGTAGATGCCCTTCAATTAGGCAAGAGTCGTGTACGCAGTATGGCGCTGATCCACCAGCAGTTATATACCGACAAGGAAGTAAGCACCCTCGCAAATGCTAAGTTCTACCTGGAAAAGCTGAGCCAAGAAATCATCAATACATACCAAAGAGATGATCAACAGATTGCGCTCCAACAGGAAATTGTCGACATTGATCTAGACATCGATACGCTCATCCCAATGGGCTTACTCGTAAACGAAGCACTGACTAATGCCGTCAAATACGCTTTTGCCGAGGGCGCAAAGGGTAAACTACAAGTAAGGTTAAGCAAAGAGCAGGAAAACATGCTACTTTCTATCGAAGACAATGGTCGCGGTATGAAAGAGGTCACCACCAACGGCACCCGCTTTGGCAGTATGCTCATGCAAACCCTAGCGGAACAACTGGGTGGTGAACTGGAACGCCGCAGCACCGAACAGGGAACCAGGTTGTTCGTCGAATTTCCGCTCAAGGAATCGGAACAACAGTAAAAGGACGTCGATAAAAAACGGTCATGCTGCCTGCAGCATGACCGATCACTACTTTCGTCAAACAAACACTTGAGAAAAAATGAGAAAACCAGTGTAGATTACCGGCCTTTGATGGTCCTCTGAGGGGACGTCAGTCAAACCGGCCGGTACTGGTGCGGAGTCTTTAGGTGCCGCTCCACACTAGAGTTGCTATTAATTAGTCAATGGGATCATTTCGTTCTTTGGGCAAATATTTAGGTTTTAGGTGTTGGGGTTTGCTCATCTATACCCAAGCAAAAAAGAATGTTACCAAGGGGGGCATTTTTTTTATTTTTTTTATTAAGTCTCTTTTGTTTTTTATTCAAAATTTAAATACATTTACAAACTTCAACAAAGGACTTATGCTTATCTTCGTCTAGCAAGTCCATCTCTGACCGCAGCGCTTTACCTAGGCAATCAGAGAAATTCTTCATAGCAATTGTAAACACAAGTTTGGTGCCTGTCGAATGATAGGTAATGGTAGATCTATGTCCAGATAGTTCATTTTTGGAAAGTCTGGACGCGGCGTTCAGGCAACGGGTGGGGCCCTTCCCAAAGGGGCTTTTTTACCCTGACCGAAAAAATCATGTAAAAATCTGACACAGATTAACGCTGCACTCTTTCTTAATATACCGCTCTAACATTACAAGATATGCCTTACAGCGGGGTATGAAACTCATCACGTGTAAAGAAGATCATCTTCAAAATACACGACCCAGTACCGCTGCTCCAGGAGATTTCCTCAAAACTGAACGCATCATAGTAACTCGCCCTCGTCCTCTACATCACCACTCCATACTCACTCAGCGCATCCCTTAGCTGCTCCGGCGAATGAAAATGAATAGTCCGCAGGCCCAGTTCCCGAGCGGCCTCAACATTTCGCAAATTATCGTCGATAAAGAGGGATGACTGCAACTGGAGGGGGAAACGTTCTTCCAGCAGTCGATAAAAGACAGGATTCGGCTTGCGCATCTTTTCTTGCCCGGATACTAAAACGCCCTGAAACCAGCCTAAGAATGGGTAAAGGTCAATAGCAATCGGCCAAGTCTCGGCCGACCAGTTGGTGAGGGCGAACAGATCGTAGCGTTTTGCTTGGTGCAACTGCTCCAATATGGTCAGCGTACCGCTGATCGGGCCACCTAGCATCTCTGTCCAGCGGCTATAAAAGGCGTGAATTAGTTCTGCCTGCTCTGGAAATTGCTTAACCAGCAGATCCGTTGCCTCCGCTAGCGACCGGCCGGCATCCTGCTCTTCGTTCCAATCTGGAGTGGTGACGGTAGCCAGAAAATCTTCCATTTCCGTTTCCGAATCGAACAACTTACGGTAGAGATAACGAGGGTCCCAGTCGATCAGTACACCGCCGAGGTCAAAGATGATGGTTTGAATGGGGAGCATGGGTATGGATTATTGATTAGTTCTGCTACAGAAAATCATTGCGTATAAGCCTACCGTAGAGGAGACACTCCCGATAGGAATCACGGGGTAGTGTATCTTTACAGCTGAAACTTGATACAATGCCGACACAGTATAGCAAATGTAATGTTGGTGTGAAAGGTTCTACCATATATATGGGGTTTATGTCCCTGTAGAATCAGGGTTTCAAAAGAAGCACAAAAATCTAGGAACTTTTTTCACCAAATATTTTTTCTATACTTAAATCTCCTTATCTTTGCATCCGCTTCGGGAAATGAAGCACTTTAAATAGGGCTCCGTAGCTCAATTGGATAGAGTACCTGACTACGGATCAGGCGGTTGAAGGTTCGAATCCTTCCGGGGTCACTACCAACTATTCCCGAGCATTGTGCTCGGGAATATTTTTTTAAGCTCCAAGTGGATTAATTCCTCAATTGGATTAAAAAAGGAAGACGTCATGTCTAAAGTTTGTCAACTTACTGGAAAGCGGCCAATTACTGGCAACAACGTTTCTCACTCGAATCGTAAGACCAAGCGCCGCTTCGTACCTAATGTACAGAAGAAGCGTTTCTACATTCAGGAAGAGGATCGTTGGGTAACGCTACGGGTATCAGCTAAGGCAATGCGCAACATCAACAAGCTTGGTCTTGTTGCCTACTTGAAGAAGTTGGAGCGCAAAGGTGTTGATACCGGAGTGAAACTGAATTCGTAATTGCAAATTTTTAAGTCGATCCTACTATGGCAAAGAAATCAAAAGGTAATCGCCAGCAGATCATTCTTGAGTGCACAGAGCACAAGAACAGTGGCATGCCAGGAACTTCTCGCTACGTAACGCAGAAGAACCGTAAGAACACACCAGACCGTCTTGAGTTGAAGAAATATAATCCGATCCTCAAGCGCATGACGGTACACCGTGAAATCAAGTAAGGCCTTGACCTTATCTTTGATTTTGCTTATAATTGCTTAGCATTGGTGAAAATCTACTTTTCACTAAGTTTAAGAGATATTTAATTCGAAAATAGATAACTATGGCTAAGGTTTCAAAAAACGCACGGGTTGCCCAGCGTGCCGCAAACGCCGGTTCTGGTCGTGACTTCGTGAAAGTAGTGCAGAGTATCAAAGACCCTAAGACGGGTAAGTACTCTTACAAGCAAGTGATGATACATAAAGACAAAGTGGACGAGTTTTTGGCTAAGAAATAAGCTCCCTCTCCTCTTTACAAGTATCATAAAAAGGCTTTTCCCGGCAACTATCCAGGGAAAGCCTTTTTGTATTTACAGTGCTTTCCATGGTATAGGTAATATGCCTATCCGTCCGAAAAACTTTCCACAACTTCTTGGCGTTTTCTATCTTGCCATAACTAATAAGACGTATACATGAGCTTTTTTTCTAATTTTTTTAATAGAGAGAAAAAAGAAGATCTAGATAAGGGTTTAGAGAAAACCAAAACTTCCTTTCTGGGTAAGATTGGAAAAGCCATAGCTGGTAAGACTACCGTTGATGAAGAGGTACTAGACGAACTGGAAGGTATCCTGATTTCTTCAGATGTTGGACTGGATACCACGGTTAAGATCATTGAACGCATTGAGGAGCGCGTAGCTCGCGATAAGTACCTCAATACCAGCGAATTGAATGAGATTCTACGTGATGAAATCGTCCAGCTACTAGCTGAAAACAATACCCAGGATCTGGAATCCTACAGCCTGCCTGAAGCACCAGAATCACCCGTTATCATTCTGGTAGTTGGTGTTAATGGCGTTGGTAAGACTACCACCATTGGTAAATTGGCTCATCAATACAAAAAGCAAGGCCTGAAAGTAGTGATGGGCGCCGGTGATACTTTCCGTGCCGCCGCAGTAGACCAACTCAAAATTTGGTCTGAGCGTGTAGGTTGTGACTTCTACAGCAAAGGTATGAACACCGATCCCGCTGCGGTAGCCTTTGAAACCGTAGAATACGCCATAGAGAACAAGTGCGATGTTGCAATTATTGACACAGCTGGACGTTTACATACTAAGTTCAACTTGATGAAAGAGTTGAGCAAAATTCGTAATAGCGTCAATAAAAAAATGCCTTCTGCTCCGCACGAAGTACTCTTGGTCCTGGATGCCACTACTGGGCAAAATGCGGTGGAACAAGCCACTCATTTCACTAAAGCAACCGACGTTTCGGCCCTGGCCTTGACGAAACTAGATGGGACAGCTAAAGGTGGTGTGGCCATTGGTATATCCGACCAGTTCAGTATTCCGATCAAATACATCGGGGTGGGGGAAGGTATCGAACAGCTCCAGATTTTTAACAAACGAGCCTTTGTCGATTCCCTCTTCGAAGAATAGATTACGCTGCCTATGCCTCGATTTCGTCTGCATCACTGGTCAAAAACAGGAAGCCGTGCCTGGGACAAAATACGAGTAGCAATTCGCCTGGGGCGCCACCTACCGGTAACTATTCAAGCCTATCGGGGTTTTGGTAGCCACGATTACCTCTTCATGAGCGGGCGGGTGCTGAGAGATAAGTCCATTCGAAAAGACGCGAGAGATACCACCTGGCGAAATTTCATCAATACGGTTAAGCGATTCAACTCACGGGAGATTAACGATGCCCGCCTTCGCATTCATTTTGCCGGAGAAACCTTTGAACTGGAGACGGATGCTGAAGGGTACTACACACTAGATACTCATCTGTCTACCCCGCTACCTCCCGCCCCGTTGGAACCTCCCTTTTGGCAGCAAGCCATTGTAGAACTGCTAAGCATTCCAGGAAACCAGGATGTATATCATAAAACCAATACAGAGGTGCTGATCCCGGGAGCCGTAGCCTCCTTTGGCGTCATCAGTGATATTGACGACACCATCCTCAAGACCTACGTAACCAGCTGGCTTAAATGGCGAACGCTTTACCTTACCATTCTAAAGAATGCGTTTTCGCGACAAGCCTTTAACAATGTGGCCCCCTTCTACCAGGCCTTACGCCGGGGGCCCGCTGGGCAGGACTACAACCCATTTTTCTACGTGTCCAATAGTCCCTGGAACTTGTATGATCTAATGGAGGAATTTCTGGACTTGAACCAGCTTCCACGTGGCCCAATTATGCTCCGCGATTTTGGCCTACCTTATGAAGACCGTCCGGATAACTATCGCGGACACAAGCACAAACAAATTCTCCGCATCCTCAGCTTGTACCCTGACTTGGCTTTCGTCCTCATTGGCGATAGCGGAGAAAAGGACGTCGATATTTATCGGGCAGTTGCCGAGGAATATCCGGGACGAATCAAAGCCATCTACATCCGCGACGTTCGCAGTCGCCAACGGGCAGAACGTGTACAGAAGGTGTTAGACAGCATCCCCTACATCCCTTGCCTATTGGTAAAAAGCTATGCAGAAGCCACCGAACACGCTGTAGCCAACGGCCTACTTTCGCTAGACACCTACAACGACTTTCGGTAGGCCCTGCCTTGTCTCGCTGTTTACTCTAGCCGCCCCTTAACTTCTAGCCTGTGCACGCTGCCATTCTACCCGAAGTAAATCCTTGATTCAATATCTAGTATGCCTACGATTTCTCCAGAATCGAAAATGGTATTCGGATGGTTTTGAATCCGTTCCGAAAAGGTGGATCCTTTGCTCATAACAAGACTGGCTTAGAAGCTTGATGACTAAGATTAATCCTGCATCTCTAAGGCAAGAAACGATAAGTCATTTTCACTAAAAAAGTATTTCTCACATTGTTGCCAAAGAGGTTTTCGGTGATGCTTCTTGCTAGGCCTCGCGCTGGATCTTCAAAAGCATTTGCCCCTTGTGACCACACCAGAAACAATTCCGAACCTGGTATATACTCCCACCGCAGGACCAAATTGGAACGGAACTGGATAAAGTTAAAATCGGGATTACCAAACTCATAATCAAAGGCACGATCATCGTTTTCATCAACCAAATACTGATCCGATTCTTCGTCGTAACTAATCACCTCAAATACACTGAAGCGCTCCTCGAAGGTTTTTCCTAAGGGGTTATCCGTCGTACGATTAAAGTTTTGATAACGCCCGCGCGAAATAAATGGCTGACCATAGTACTGGACGGTCAGATCAGGCGTGATGTTGTAGTTCAAACGGGCCGTCAAACTGAAAGTCTGTTGATCTAACTCTGCGTTGATATATCGTTTTTCGCCCTCAAAGTCCAGCTGGGTTACGTACTGCTCATCTCGCTGAAAGCGATTGAAACTTGGACTTAGAGAAACGCTCATAGCATTAGTAGGCTGAAGGTTCACCCACATTCCATAGCTCTGAACTCGCACAATTTGACTTTGTCCAAAGGCCTGAAAGGTATTCAAACCAAACTGTACGCGCTTCCGCGAATCAGTATTCACGTACATATTAAACGCCGTGCCATTGGGTCTTCTCAAGAGCGGACCGCCCCGCAAGGCATTCTTCGACAAGTCCAGGTTTTCGTAGGTAAATCCACCTCCTGATGACCAAAAGTTGGCCCACTGCACATGCGCATTGGTATTAACTGCCCGGTAAAGATTCCTACCGGAAAAATCCCAGCGCGACCAGTGATTGTAATTCCATTGAAAACGGCGAAAGGTATTATTGGGCTGGGTCCACCGGCGAGCTCCCCAGAAGAAATAGTTGACCTCGTCAGTATTGACCATGAAGCCAATATCGTTCAGTTCCAGTTCTGGCGAACGCCAAGTCACCCCCGTTTCAAATATCCAGTTTCCACCATAATTCGCAATTTTGAAAGTACCACCGGACCCCAACAAAGAGGTAGCTGTACTATCAACCTCTAAGTGCTCGGCATCAGGGCGCTGAAACAGGTGTTCAAAGCGCCTTTGCGTATTTTCAATGGCCTCTTCACTACCATTGACTTTACTCCAGAGTAGTTTACCGGTAAACACCCATTGGTTCTCCTTCCAACGATGAATAATATCTAATCCGCCAGAATAAGCAGATTCGTGCAAAAAAGCCAAATCAGGATTATTTTCCAGATTACGATTAACTGCGGTAAATATGCCTCCGACCACGGTATTGCCTCCGCGGTAATCTTGCTGTACCCGCCCCACAAAGAAGTTAGTCAAGGGCTCTACCACTTCAGTTGTTCGTTCTCCCAGTAGATCTATCGTCGCCAGTTCTCGTTCGGTGACGCTTTCCAAAATACCAATCGACAATCCTTTTCGGGTTTTTCCACTAAACTTCGCAGCTCCTAAAATGGTCGTATTATCCGGTTGATCAACAAACATCTGCTTATCCGGATCACCATTCACAAAGCGGTGTGGGCTACCGCCAATACGACGAGAATAAAACAAGCGATCACTATTAAAAGCACCGCCAGCTTCCGCTTCCGTCAGGCGGTAGTTAAAGATGTTGCGGTTTTCGATAAAGAAAGGTCGCCGTTCACTGAAGAAGATTTGGAAACCATCCAGGTTCAGTGCACCGGGGTCTGCTTCTACCTGACCAAAGTCAGGGTTAATAGTCATGTCCAGCGTCAAATCTGAAGTGACGGCCACACGTGCGTCCAAGCCCGCGGTAAAACGATTGTCTCGCCCTGTGGCAAATGGGTTACCCTCCTCAGCTTCGGAGCTACTTGTTTGCGCTAGCACATAAGGCTGTATCTCCACCTGGCGCTGTGGCTTAATGCCTTTGAGACCGTGCAGCTCACCGAAACGGCTCACCCATCCGGGCTGGTTCAGCTCCATGGGCTGCCAGGTGTCGCGTTCCCCTTCTCGGAAGTAACGTCGGGTAGACTGTATGCCCCAAACGTGTTCCTCCGCATTGCCAAAACGAAGTTGGCTCAATGGAATCCGAATTTCGGCCGTCCAGCCCTCTTCGTCGATATTGGTTTTGGCGTACCAAATGGGGTTCCAGTTAGAATCCCAATTATTACCATCATTGGAAACAAACTCGTCTCCCTTTACTCCAGAAGCGGAAATGGTAAAGGAAAATGCCGTGCGTAAATCGTGATAACTATCGATATTGATCTCTACCCAGTCGCCCGGAAAACCATCGCGACGAGACATTCTTCGCTCAATTTTGTCCGGTTCTGTATCAAAACAGCGAAAAGCTACGTATAAGTTACGAGCGTCGTATAAAACCTTGAGCTTCGTATCCTGACTGGGCGCCTCTAGATTGTAGGGTTCAAACTGCTCGTATCCGCCGCTCCACTCGACCTGTTGCCAACAAGCATCATCTGGAATACCGTCAATTGTAGGGCTGCTACCTTCTACCGCTTGGGTGAATAATACCCGCTTGGGGATGGAATCATTGATTTGCGCCGTGATCGGCAAGGTGCAGCCTACGCACAGTAAGCCATACACCAAAGAGGTGAATAGATTTTTCATAACAGGTGGTGATTTCAGTTCCTTTCGGGCAAAATGAAGGTACTGCAAATCCAACAATTAGGAAAAAATTTAACAACCGCTTAGGAACTCTTCTGGGGCTAATCTCCCTTTATAAAGTTACCTGTGCGAATATGTAACGTCTAATTGCTGAAAGCGTTTTAGCGCTTTAACCAGTAATAATTTGGTAAATACCGTCGTTAACCCAATATCCCATTGCTCAATACTGATCCGATGAAAGCCAATTTATCTGCCGCCCTATTTTTGCTGAGTTTGCCCACACTACACACAGATGCCCAAGTACGATACACCGGTGAAGAATACCGAGACTACTACCAGTGGTTTCACGAATTCAGCCAAACGCCGGACTTCTACAAAGATGGCACTACCCTCCTCACCTTTATCGAGGATACTCCACTGTATAAGACGCCCTCTCCTAAGGGGCAACCGGAAATGCGATTGCCCTTAGGTAAAGTCGTTACCAATATTGCGATCCCGGTAGAAGAGGTTGAGTTTACAGTCGTCAACGGTTATTCCGACCAGTGGTTTCTGGTGGAAACCTGCTCTCCCACCCGCAACCTTGTCCAAGGATACGTCTGGGGAGGCCACCTTGCCAAGAGCTGGCGTTTCTTCCAGGCACCAGATCAGCCGCAACACTCTAACTTAATTGCGCTTGGCCTGGCCAGCGATGTTCGGCAACGCCCCGAGGATATTAAGGCTAGCTTGAAAGTGATCAACAAGGGCTATAAAGAAGCAGAGGTAATCCTGGACGGGTTCTGCCTTTTCGAAGACTGCGCCTCCAGCAGCCTATTGCGAACGTTTGACTATTCCGATCGTGCCCCCATGTGGATCTTTGAAGCCAGCGCTTTCACCACTGGCTGCCTGACAGGTGTTGACAAAGCCCTCGTCAGCTGGAATGGTGAAGAAATGCGCCTTGTATATCAGGCCGAATACACTACTGGCCATACCTATGCGAGCCACCCGTTCTATTTGAAAGGTGAGGCCACCACGCAAATTTGCCACTACCAAAGTGAAAACGAGCAGTACGATCCTGTTTGGGCTTGCCGGACTATTGATCTGAACGAACTTGCTATCCCTTAGGTTAGGAATGCCCAAAAGGTAATGATTGTAAGCGTGTGTTGAACTTAGTTTCAGCACACGCTTATCTTTGTAGGCCTTCAACAACCTATCTGATCAATGCCAGAAACACAAGTGCAGCCCCCCTCGCTATTAAAGCGCATCGGTACCTTTTTGGCCTTGACCTTAGCCTTTATTCTACTCACGGGGCTACTTGTTTTTATCCTGGGTTTAATTACCCCGGTATTTCCTGATGTATTCCAAGAATCCAATCTGAGTGGTTTCCTGCGTAGTTGGATCCTATTTTTAGTCAGCGTAATCGCCGCAGTTTGGACGGTAGATAATTTACAGGACAAAGGCGGCTGGGCAGGGCTCGGATTTGCCGCGCGAGATATGTTTCGCGGACTCGTAACCGGTAGCAGTACGGCGTTCATTATTCTGACCCTCTGCTTCCTCGTATTGCTCATTGGTGGGTGGACCCAAATCCTGAACTTCTCCTTCCTGGCACCTGCCTTTTTCGGCTGGCTTCTCTTTTTTCTGATCCAACCTCTAGCGGAAGAAGTTGTCATGCGGTCTTTTCTCCAAAACCAATTGCACCGCTTGTTTGGCCCCTGGACTGGACTCATCGGTAGTGCTCTGATCTTTAGTCTCCTCCATATAGGAAACAATGCTTTTTCCTGGATTGCGGGCTTAGAGATTGTGACAGGTGGTCTACTTATGGGTTTACTCTTTCTGCACACCCAGAATATCTGGGGAGCCTACGCCATGCACGCTGTCTGGAATTTCTACCAGAGTACCGTTTTGGGCTTTGCCGTGAGTGGCATGGAGACCTATCGCTTGCTATCCTTAAAAACAGCAGGCCCAGACTGGCTAACGGGCGGAGAATTTGGTCTGGAAGGTTCTATATTATCACTGATACTCCTTGTAGTAGCAATCATTTATTTCTGGCCAGCCAGTGCAAAAGAAGTCCCTATTTTAGCGCATCAAGATCCACCCCCTGCGGTACTAGATCAAGATCTGTAACCTATCTATCAGCCCAGAACGAGCAATTATGAAAGCGATACTTTTCGAGCAATTTGGAGGACCGGAACAGTTATATATAGGGAAGCATCCCAAGCCAGAACCAGCTGCCGATGAAATATTAGTCCGCGTACACGCTACTGCCCTTAATCGAGCCGATTTACTGCAGCTGGCAGGAAACTATCCACCACCTCTGGGGGAAAGTAGCATTCTGGGCCTGGAAATGGCCGGAATTGTGGAAGCTTGTGGCCCAGAAGTAAAGCGGTTCGCCCCGGGTGATCGCATCTGTGGACTGTTACCAGGAGGTGGATACGCTGAGTACGCGGTATTACCTGAGGCGCTGGCCATACCAATGCTAGATGAAATGGGCTTTACGGAAGCCGCAGCAATTCCAGAAGTTTTCCTAACGGCTTTCCAAGCCCTCTCCTGGCTAGCCGATCTTAAAGCGGGTGAGAAAATACTCATTCATGCGGGTGCCAGTGGTGTGGGAACGGCAGCTATACAATTGGCCAAAGAAATGGGTGCGTCTGAAATATTTGCCACCGCTTCTAGTCCCAAACATACTTTGTGCAAAGAATTAGGTGCGAATCACTGTATCGACTACAAATCGCAAGATTACGCCACTGTGGTGCAAGAGCTAACCCAAAAGCGAGGCGTTGATGTCTTGGTCGACTTCGTGGGAGGCCCCAATTTCGCCCCGAATTTGCGGTCAATGGCACTGGATGGTAGAGTTGTGATGCTGGCCTTCTTGGGAGGCCCACATACGCCGGAAGCGGTCAATCTGGCCACTATCCTACGCAAGCGCATTCACATCATGGGCTCTACCTTACGTAGTAGGACGAAAGCCTATAAAGCTGGACTAACCCAGGATTTGGTCGAAAAGCACTGGCCCGACTTTGCAGCGGGCAACTTACGCCCCATCATTGATTCTATTTATCCCTGGGAGCAAGTAGCTGATGCTTATCGCCGAATGGGCCAAAATAAAAATCAGGGAAAAATAGTCTTGACTATTCCATAAAGGCAGCCGGGTATTCCACTACCCCACTTATTCCTGCCAGGGCACCTGTCTGTAGTTCAACCAGCATACAGTTCTCTGCGGGCACTGCAAAAGGTAAGCGAATGCCAAATTCTGCAGTGGGGCGATAGCCAAAACGGGGATAGTAGTCGGCGTGTCCGAGTAAAATCACCGAACCATGGCCTAGTGCCTGAGCACGTTTGTGGGCTTCCTTTATGAGAGTGCCACCAATTCCCTGACCCTGATAAGTGGGCAGAACCGAAACTGGTGCCAGCGCTAAGGAAGGACTGCGTTGTACCATTCACAATCGCTATTCGGGTAAGTAAAATATGCCCCACCAACTCTCCTCCTTTTTCCGCTACTAGAGACAATTCCGGAATAAAGGCATCCGATTTACGCAGGCGCTCCACTAGATGATGTTCGCTTTGATCACTGTATTCTACTTCAGCAAAGGCAGCTTCGATCAGCTGAAAGACCTGCTGATGATCGGCTGTAGTTTCCTGCCTTATATGAATGCGAGTTGTAGACATTATTTTCTCCGGAGTGGTCCTACGAAATTAGTACAGTTTTCTTTCTTCAATTGGTAGTTCTAAGTGAACTAAGAGATTATGGTAGTGAAAAGGTATTTTCTTCGAATCGTCTATGTGATACTTATCCAAGTTGAGTTTCTTATGGGATAGGTATGAAAGTGAGAATATCTACATTTCCCTGACAGTCGCATGAATATAAATTTAATTTTTCTACTATCTTAGCACGCACAACTCTTTCTCCCCTCTACATCAAAGTACCACCTTTTTTTTGGGCACATAGTTCTACCTGAACCATGTGACGCCTCATTTTTATTATCGAACTGATTTAAACTTTTCTAATGGATTGCGCCTCAAGCCCTTATGGAACCTGACTTCAGCGTTTTCCTCGTACGTACCTTCCAGGTATGCACTCGGAAAGCCTCTTCGCCAGAACCCACAAAGGCTCAGACTCATCAACACTACAAAAGTTTAAATCAGTTCAATTGATCAGTTACACTCCCCAAAGTTCACGTTAAATGGATTAGGAGTGTTTAGGCACCAAAACGGTAACCAATACCAATTTTGAAACCGACTATGGCGCGAGGTAGGCGCACATCCGTTTCGTTAACGGCAACGTTCTCACTGATAACTCGACCGAGGTTCATGCCAAAGTCGAAGACAACACCACTGCGGGAAATTAGCTTAGTACCAAGACCAAAGCCAATACCGAAGCGAGACTGTGTGAAAGTATTGGGATCTTCAACTCCAACTTGTTCATAATTTCGGTTAACATAGCGCATGAAAGCAGCAGCATAGAACTTGTCGGCTCCTTTTGCGGGGCCGATGTAGTATTTACCTACGGCCTGTATAGGAATACCCCGAGAGCTATAATTGGTGGAAGCATCATCAATGATGATACTCACATCGTCATTATTGTTGTACCCAATAGTGCCTTCTACCGAAAATTCGTCGTTGATAGCAAAGTCAACGCCCAATTGCGTACCACCAGCTAAGACACCAAGGGTGTTTAAGGTGGCATCTACTTGTGCTTGGGCTTGAAAGGCGGAAAAAGTCAAAATAGCGAGTGTGAAAAGCAGAGATTTGGTCTTCATAATGGGGGTGAATGTTTGTTGGTTGATGCACCAAAGATATAGGGGATGCGAGCTGTCCGCCAGCTGTTTAAATGGAGTTTAACAGAGCTGGGCTGAATCGTAAAGACGGTGTTAAGGCGAGGAGGATTTGGGGGGATTCTTAACGTTTCTATTGAAATAAAAAGAAAAAATCCTACCCAGGTCTGAGCCCGAGTAGGATTCCAAAACGCCTAACTAGTTGCGTTTTATGGCTGTGGTGCATTACCCAGCGAGATCAGATTGGTGAAGAGCCGGTAGGCCCCAGGTACACCAGCTGGTAACTCTCTAAACCAAGAGTAGCCCGTGTAGATATAGTGACCCTCACCGTATTCGGCCACCAAGAGGCCACCATCGCGAGCGGGTTCGCCCGGATCATTACTCGAGAGGATTGGCGTGTAATCCTCCGCCCATTCATTAGGGAAGTAGAGGCCTCTTTCTTGTACCCATCCTTCGAAGTCTTTCTCCGTTATTTTATTGGGGATATTGAGAACGTCATGATCTGGAGCGAGCATGCGCACTTCGGCTTCCTCTACAGTAACTCTATCGCGGCTAAGTTTTAGTGGATACGGACCAATTTCTTCCACTGGTACTTTCAGTCGCCTAGTGGTGTTGTATTGCACAATCATTGTTCCACCCTGCTTCACATATTCTAGCAAGGCTGGCTGATAGTTGGGCATACGATCTAGCGTATTGTACGCTCTGACACCCAGAATAACGGCATCAAAATCCTGCAAGCGTTCGGTGTTGATATCCCGGTCATCAAGTACGGTCACATTGTAGCCAATTTGCTGCAAGGCCTGTGGAATATCGTCTCCGGCACCCATCAAGTACCCAATGTTCTCTCCGTAACGCTTGATATCCAAGCGGACCACTTTGGCAGAGGCATCTAAAATGAGGGTTTGCTTTGGAATGTGATCATAGACGATTTCGATCCGGCTATTGGTGTAGCTCTCCTCACCGACCTTGGCTAGCGGTACGATCTGGCCTTCGGCTTGCTCATTCGGGGGCGTAAGGGTGAATTTGAAAGTTGCTTCCTGATCCTTACGTTGCAATTCAAATGGATAATTTGCTGGTTCAACAGTCCAGTTATCAGGGTGACAAAGCTCCACTGTTCCGGATAGGCCAGCCTTACCGCCCGCTACCTTAACGGTGATCTCCTGTGACTTGCCATCAGAGAAGATATAAGCTGGCTCGTTCAGGCTTACAAAGACTGGAGCTGTGACTTCAAAAGGGCTATACAATTCACCGGCTACTGGATCTGTTTTCTTATAAACGACGGGTTTAGCAATGCGCAAAACCTGTAGTTCCCCAGTCTTGCTATGCGTAACACCCAATTCGAAAACCGCGTGCAAACTAGGCGGAGTTTCTGGCTTACCACGGAGCAATGGATCATCCACTTTGTACATACCCAGGGTACCCTGCTGATTGAGCCAGTATGCGTTGGATTCCTTGAAATCAGCTGGGAGCTGAATCTGCATTTCACTTTCAAAACCTTCGTTAAACGCCAGCGTCTCTTGTAGTTCAGTCACTGAATCCAATGGCAAAAGGCTTAGTGATTGCAATTGTACAGGAACCTGTGAGCGATTAATTGCTTCTACTGAGAGCTGAATCGATTGGCCAGGTACGGAGTAAGGCTCATCGGCAACGACTTCCAAGAATAGACCTAGCGTCCCTTCAATAATGGACTCTATCTCCTTCAGTTTGACATTTCTCCAATAACCATCTTCCAGGGCCTGGATCATGTTGCGAATTTCCAATAGTTGACTTAGGTTATTCTCCGGCTGGTCAAAGTCAAAGTTTTGGATAACAGCATCTACTGCTTTACCGATAGGCGCTCCACCCTCCACCCGTGTCCAGGTGGTATTAATACCAGCAAAGGGATCAGTAGGATCTTCCGGCATTTCCCCCTTTACCAACTCTAGATACTCCTTCAGACTACCGCGCGTACCGCTACTACCAAACCCCTGGCTCTTGTGTTGGCTTCTACTCACTGCCGCAATTTCGGGTACAGAAACACCGCGCTTGGGCAAGTAGGTACCCACATCTACGGTTACCATATTGGACTTATCCGCTTCGGCGAATGCCTTACGACTACCGTAGAACCACCAGGAGGTATTGAAGAATACTCGCGTTGGTTTCCAAGGTTCTGTGTATTTCAATTGCTCCGGATAGACATTTGGGTCATTGCTCAGATCAAAAGACTCTACTGAAAGCATAGCGGAAGCCGTATGATGCCCGTGAGTTCGCCCTGGTGAGCGGTGATCAAAACGATTGATAATGATATCCGGCTTGAAGTTGCGGATCACCCAAATGGCATCAGCCATTACTTGATCTCGGTCCCAGATGTTGAAGGTTTCATCGGGGTGCTTGGAAAAACCGAAGTCGTTGGCGCGGGTGAAAAACTGACTGCCACCATCGGTGCGGCGAGCAGCGAGCAGCTCTTGCGTTCGGATGACACCCAGCAATTCTCGAATTTCTGATCCAATTAAATTTTGCCCTCCATCACCACGCGTAAGGGAAAGGTAGGCGGTGTTGGCATGTTTTACATTACTGAGGTAGGCAATCATCCGCGTATTTTCATCGTCCGGATGCGCGGCAAAATACAAGGCTGATCCCAGAAAGTTAAGTTTCTGTAGGCCGTCGTGTAACTCAGTCGAAGTCCATCGTTTTGGGCTTTGTCCGGGCAATGTCTGGATAAAGCCCCAGGACCAAATGCTAAGGAATAGCAGCAGGAAAAACTTTCTCATAAAACAGTGTAGTCGTTTTGTCTAGGAAGTAGACAAAGGTAGCTGGTTTTTGGTTGAGTGTTTCGCTGCATTAAACAGTGCGCATAGATCAAGTCAGGTGTGCGTCTTCAACGACTCTTTGTAATGGTATTTCCATTAATTCTTTAGCATAGGTGTACACATCAAAATTTATTTTGTAGCCTGTGGTACCATCTGCTAATTCAGCAGGGAGTAGCAGGTTACTTCGTTGCAAAATCGTGATGTGCTGCGAAGTAGTGCTGGGATGTAAAGGAATATTGCTTGCTAGTTCAGCAAATGAAGCATGCGTTGCTTGCTTTAGTCGGCCAAGGATTTGCAAGCGTGCTGGATGGGATAAGGCGAAATGGAAACGAGAGAGTTCCATTAGATCTTGGGGGAATTTGAAGTCTTTCTTTTGAGCCATTAGTCAGAGAGATTTGGGGTGGAAAAAGTAAATTTTAGGTATAAACACGTTAACGCATTAATGGGTCTACACCAAATTTTCTCTCCCAATATACCCCCCTTCTTCCAAAAAATCTACTCGGTCTCAAAAATTGGAACCGGCTCCATTTCTGCTTTTTTACGCCATTTTTGTTTGTGAACTGATTTAAACTTTTGTGGTGCTGATGAGCCTGAGACCTTGTAGGTTCTGGCAAAGAGGCTTTCCGAGTGCATACCTGGAAGGTACGGACGAGGAAAGTTCTGTGAGTGTTTGCTAGAATCTCAAACTACTTTCTACGCAACTGGTCGTGACCACGTTTAGAATTACGATCCTAGTCACACCCGCTTCCTCCTGTACCAATAACAGCTACACTCTTCCTGCAACTAGTTGATTTTTTACCAAAATATTCTTCTTGTCCACTACAATTCCAGCATATTCCAAACATTGCCTACATTTAAGCGAGCATTGTTAAGCCCAAGTCATCCTTTTACACTCCCAGAGCATCTGCAAGGGGACGGCCGATTGGAGGTTGTGGGCAGCCTGGCCTTGCCAGGTGAAAGTACCCTTAAGAACCGTTAGAACATCTCGGTAACAAATGCAGTTCGCCCTTAAATCGATCGGGGGGGAAGTGGCTTCCTCGGGTTGCTACTTCCAGATTCGTACCCCAGAACACACCTTTTACAGCCCTTTCTACCCTGATCAGCAGACGGCTATCGATGCCATGCGGCAGTTGGTTCTTCGACTCCGCAATCGAAAAAAGACGCGCATTCCTATTGTTCCTACAGCTGATGTCTTCCAACTCCAGTTATTTGGTAAGAAAACAATTCCCGTTGCTACGGGTACACTGCTAGTCGATAAAATGGAGGCCATCGAAGCACTTGATAAGCTACTAGATGCTGCTCCCGCTTTCCGTTTCCCACTTTTGTATCTGGAGCTCGACGAGAACCCAGAAATGATAAGCCGAGTTCAAGATCTGGACTTGCAAGTTGGGGATGAAGCCTACAATTGGCAGTTGGTTAAAGAAAGTACCCTAGTCATTGAGGAAACTAGATCACGCCAATCCAACCGTGGCTTGCTGGGGGCTTCGGTTGGGGTATCTCCTCTCTCTGCCGTAAGTCCGTGTAGCCCCCTGTTTAATTTGCTGCAGCCACAGTTAGAGCGTGATTTACCCTTTTTTATGGGCCGTAAGCAAGATGTGGAAGACCTTTTTGCGCTTACGCGAAACCACGACTTGCTGTTGATGTATGGACCCGCTAGAGTGGGCAAAACCAGTATACTGCAGTGCGGTCTGTCTAACCGGATGAAGGCCGTACCTGGTGAGTTTATTGTACAGCCTTACCGCCAGGGAAAAACTCAAGAGTTGTTGGCTGACCGAATTCGGGAGGAGTTGACCAAGGCCGGAGCAGTCATTTTACCGGAAGGGAATGATCCTAAAATCTTACTCCCTGCCTTGCAGGAGCAATTGAATAAGCCGGTCTACCTGGTGTTTGATCAATTGGAAAGACTCTTTGATAAAGAGGTGGATGAAGAGGAGCGCGAGGCCTTTTTTACCTGGATCCAAGACTTGCGCGCGGATGAGAATATTTCGTGCCGAATAATTTTATCCCTAAGGGAAGGCTTCCTCGCACCCTTAGCCGACTATGAGCAACAAATTCCTAGCTTGCTCAATCACCGCTACCGGCTACAACCCTTGTTTCGGCGGTCGATGGTGAATGTTTCGTTGAATATTTTTGATCTATTCAAGAAACAGGGTAAGCTCGAGGTGGATGAACCAGAACAGTTGGCAGAAAAACTCTGTGATGAGCTAGCGAACGAAGACGGTGAAGTTTCCTTTCAGTGCTTGCAAATCTATTTGCATCAACTTCAGCAAGAAGGCTGCGCCAGATCTGGCGGAAACACTCCCTTGTTGAATCAAGAATTGGTGGATCAAATGGGCGGTGGCCGCTCGGTAATTGACGATTATATCAGCAAGCGTTTGCAGGAGCTCAAAGCTGGGTTGCCTACTGGAGATGAAACCCCTGATCCCGCGGTGGTAGAAGAGATGCGCCTATTAGAGGAAAGTCGTGAACACTGTGGTTGTGGCAAAAGCCAAACAATTGTGCCTGTGGCTGCCGCAGCGGGTGCCGGGGCAGTTGCGCCTACCAGCCTGCGTTTACGGCGCTTAATGTGGGCGGTTCTAGCTGCATTAGCCTTTGGCGGTATTACCTATTGGGTGCTTTCCAGTTGGGTAGAGCGCCAAGATCCCTGCTTTATGGCTATTAAGGCGGATACCTGTGAGGGGTACCTGAATTATCTCAATGAACAAGGAGAAAAAGCTCGCTGCTCGGCAGATTTTGCGGCCCTGTTGGAGGAGCGTCAGTGCACGGTTTGGCAAGATTATCAGCTGCTCCGGCAAAATCCTACTTGTGGTACCTTCCAGGCGTTCTATCAAAAGTATCGCAATACCGCAGTCCGAACTGCCGACGTGCAGCAAAAACTCATCGAATGGGAATGCCCGATGGTGCGGGATACGGTGCAAATCTCCGTTACTGATACCATTTACCAACCTACACCCGGTGGGTACGGCGCTACTGGCCGCATTCCGTCTGGTAATACTAGACCTAACGCTGGACCAGGCTGCCAAGACATTAAAGGAACTAACTTCAAGAAAGTCGGCCCGCTTTGGTTTATGACGGAGTCACTTCCCGGAGGACCTTATTCTTGGGAAGAAGCGCTAACCGCCTGTAGCTCGCGTGGCTGGAGGCTGCCGTGTGTAGGAGAAGTAGATTTCTTAATCGACAATATCTACCGAGGAAAAGCGGATCGGGCTTATGATATGCTGACTGGTGCGGGAGAATGTTACCTGCTAAACCCAGCCCAGGCTCCCAACAGACGGTTCGACTTTTGGACGGGTACCGAAGCCAACGATTCCAATGGCTGGACCTTTTATTTTGATACCAGTACAGAAACAATCGGCCGGGAGTCCAACGTGTCAAAAGAAAGGCGGCTGCCCTGCCTGTGTGTTCAAAAAGATATTGATAACCACACAACTGGACTGCCGCCTTGCTATAATAAAACGGTAGATCGGCAGTAATACTGCCTGCTCATCCGGTTTTAGAAGTCAAACTTGATTCCCTGTGCTAGTGGGATTTCAGTACTGTAGTTTACAGTATTGGTCTGTCGACGCATGTAGACTTTCCAAGAATCGGAGCCAGACTCACGACCACCACCGGTTTCTTTTTCACCGCCAAAGGCACCGCCAATCTCCGCACCACTGGTGCCAATGTTAACGTTGGCAATACCACAGTCAGAGCCTTCTGGAGATAAGAAACGCTCCGCTTCGCGCATATTGTTCGTCATAATGGCACTACTCAAACCCTGCGGCACACCATTTTGCATGGCGATTGCCTCTTCTACTTCCTTGTACTTCATTAAGTACAGGATTGGAGCAAAAGTTTCGTGCTGAACGATTTCGTACGCATTCTTAGCTTCCGCAATACAAGGCTTTACATAACAGCCACTTTCGTAGCCTTCGCCTTCTAGTACACCGCCATCTACAATGAAGCTAGCACCTTCTTCCTTCGCTTTTTCGATGGCAGACAGGTACATGTTTACGGCATCCTGGTCGATGAGCGGCCCTACGTGGTTGTTTTCATCCAACGGATCACCAATGCGCAATTGTCCGTAAGCACTCACGAGGTTTTCCTTCACCTTATCGTATACATCTTCGTGCACAATCAGGCGACGAGTAGAAGTACAGCGCTGTCCACAAGTACCTACTGCTCCGAATACAGCACCGGTTAGTACCAGTTCCATATCGGCATTAGGCGTAACGATAATCGCGTTGTTTCCCCCTAATTCCAGTAGGCTGCGGCCTAAACGTTGGGCTACAGTTGCACCTACAATCTTACCCATGCGGGTACTACCAGTGGCACTTACCAGAGGAATGCGAGTATCCTTGGTCATGAACTCACCCACTTTGTAGTCACCATTGATAATGTTGACAACGCCCTCGGGTACATCGTTGGCTTTAAGTACATCCTTAAATATATTCTGGCAAGCTACGCTGCACAACGGAGCCTTTTCGGATGCTTTCCAAACGACTACATCACCACAGACCATGGCCAGCATTGCGTTCCAGCTCCATACTGCTACTGGAAAGTTGAAGGCAGAAATTACACCTACAACACCTAGTGGGTGCCACTGCTCAAACATGCGGTGACGTGGGCGTTCTGATTGGATCGTCAGGCCGTACAACTGACGGGATAGACCTACTGCAAAGTCGCAGATATCGATCATCTCCTGTACTTCGCCCCAGCCTTCCTGTAAGCTTTTACCCATTTCGTAACTCACTAGGCGACCTAGCGGATCCTTGTACTTACGCAGGGCTTCACCGTACTGGCGTACAATTTCGCCACGTTGTGGTGCAGGAATCATTCGCCACTTTAGAAAGGCCGCTTGTGCCGTTTCCATCATGGCGTCATATTCTTTACGGCTGGTCTTGCTGACTTTACCGATCATTTCCCCGTCTACCGGAGAATAAGAGGCAATATATTTACCGGAAGTAGTGGTTTCTAAACCGGTACTGGTACCATGATTATTGATCTTTAGGCCCAGCTTTTTTAAGAAAGATTTATCCATTTCAGTGATGGTTTTTTGTTAGGAGCAGCAAAGGTAATGAACTGATCCCAACTTTTGCTCTGCTGATCTATCTGCGCAGTTTACTGGTCGAAAGGCGGGTGTCGCCCAGTTGTGATAACCGCAAAAAACAGTAATTTCGGATTTCACCTATCAAAAACACCTATGAAGGAGGAGGCCCAACTTCAAGAACTTGTAGATGCCGGTTTAATCAGTGGCACACAGGCCGAAGACATTCGCCAATACTGGGCAAGCAAACCCTCCTACGGCAACCAAAGACTATTAGTTGTATTTAGTCTGCTGGGCGCTTTACTAGTCGGCCTGGGAGTTATCCTTGTAGTAGCGCACAACTGGGATAAATTGGGGCGCTTAACTAAAACGGCCTTCGCTTTTATTCCTATGCTGCTAGGTCAGGCGGCAGTCTGGTACACGCTTAGGCGAAAGCCTGATAGTGCGGCCTGGCGAGAAGGGAGTGGCGTTTTTCTACTCTTGGCGGTGGGTGCTTGCTTAGCGATGGTGAGCCAGATCTATCATTTAGATGGTGAATTACACGAGTTTCTGCTAACCTGGTTGTGGCTGGCATTGCCCATTATGTATGTGGTGAATTCCAATCTAGCTTCACTCTTTTTCATTGCGGGCGCTACCTGGTACGCTACGGATGTGGCCTATAGCTACCCCGGAGCAACACCCTGGTTGTATTGGCTCTTTATGTTGCTAGCCTTGCCTTACTATCTACGCTTACGCAAGCAGCGGCCGGGTTCTAATGCACAAGTTTTTCACGATTGGTTTTGGCCCGTTTCTTTGCTCATCTGCCTGGGAACGTTCTCTAATGATCTACCTGCCTACATGTGGTTGGCGTATCATCTTTTCTTGATCGCGAGCTATATTTTGGGTAAATATCTTCTACAACAGCAGAAAAGAATATTGAGCAATGGCTGGTTGGTAGTAGGCTTATTGGGCACCATTGGCATGTTGCTGATGCAGTCCTTCCGCGACCTGTGGGTAGAGATACCAGAGAGCTGGGTAAATACAATGTTCTTGGAGCAAGAGTTCATACTATTTGCCTTATTTCAACTGATTCTTCTAGGCATGTTACTCCTTCTGTACCGTAAGCAAGATATGGACTGGTTACGCAATCCCCTGTGCTATTTGGGCATCTTAATTTTCGCCTACTACGGTTTGGGTTGGAGCGATCATGTGCTTGGAGCAGTAGCCGCTAATTTATTGTTGCTCCGCACTGGGATCTACCATATTCTGCTGGGTACTAAACGAGATCATCTTGGAATTGTCAATTTTGGATTGCTTATTGTTACCCTGCAAATCATTTGCCGCTTCTTTGATACCGACCTGAGTTTTGCAGTACGTGGTCTACTTTTCTTACTACTAGGTGCTGGCTTTTTTGCTGCCAATAGCTATTTGATTCGCCAACGTAAACAGCGGGAAATATGAATTATCGCAATTACATTTTTTGGTTTTTTGCGGCTATGGTGCTAGTGCAAATTGTTCTTCCGTTAAGGACAGTCTACCAACATGAGACCATCTTGCGAAGCGGCAATGTGTATAAGTTTTCCACTGCCCCTGTTGACCCTAATGATCCCTTTCGGGGAAGGTATGTGTCGCTTGGTTTTCGTAACCTAGAAGATGATTTACCCGTGGCAGAAGTTCAGCAAATAGCGAGCTCCGTTACCACCGGCCAGCAAGTTTATATCCCCGTGACGGCGGATGAGCGCGGTTATGTAAAAGCTACCGGACTCCAAACTTCTCCTCCAACAGAAGAAGGGACGGACTACTTTACAGCTGAAGTCGATTTTCTATTTCACGCCCAGACAGATTCCGCAAAAATGAGACTCCAATACCCCTTCGAGCGCTTTTTTATGGAAGAATTCAAAGCACCAGAAGCGGAGGATCGCTACCGCGAAGCACTACGTGATACCACAACGGAGGTGTATGCTTTGGTCCGTATTGGTGCAGGAATTTCGGTTTTAGAGGATGTTCTGATTGATGGTAAATCACTTCGAGAAGATTGATGCAGTAGGAGAGGAGCAACCTTTACCGGAAACGGTTGAACGCATTTTCCAATACCCTAAAGGCGGCAGCTAGATCTTTTCCAAAAGCAAAGATGCCTTCTTCGTGTCCCTCCATAACAAAAATGCCTCGACTGGGGAGGTCAGTGGTTTGCAAGAGTTCGGTAATGGAAACCACCATTTCGGGACTACCGTATGGGGCACCAGCGTCGGTAGTAGGTAGTTGATGTAAGGCTTTTTCCCATAGTTCTTGGTGATGGATATGGATCACACCTTGTACCCAATCCAACTCCTGATAAATGGCAGCATGACTCATACTTTCGGAAGAGGCTACAATCGGCCCCCGGCACCACAGCGAATTCTGACCGGCATTCACCCGAATCACTTCTGCAATGGATTGTTCATCAAGCTGCGCAATTCCTCCCGTTGCGGAACCAGTAATATAGAATATGTTTCCAATATTATTACGAATGGAGATATTACCGTATCCAATACCGTTGCTGTACATTCCAATCCATCTTTTATCATAACAGGCTTGTCGCCAATGGATTAGCTCGCTGATCGTAGCGTTATTCAGCAGGACGGACTTTTCCCAGATTGGGCGGAATTTGATATAACCCTCATCCATTGTGTGTGCAGATTCGTATTTTCGAGCCTAAATGTACTGCTGCCTTGAAATAAAGTGTCCCGAAAAAGCATTTCAATGGCGGTATAGTTTATTTCTTAACACTTCCGGACTCATCCGGTCATCTACTTTCGATTTATCACAACCATTTTTATGTTGAAAAAAACCTTATTAGCGTGTTGTTTGGCACTGGCTGGTATCCTAGTCTATGGTCAGGCAGATGAATTACGTATTGAAAAATTGCGTGCGCAGGTAAATAAAGCGGCTCAGACCGATGGTCGCTCAAAGGCGCTCGCCCTGGCACTACTGGGTTATGACAACCTGGGTGCTGATAAGCCCGAACTACAGCGGTTACTTTTTGAGACCTATTACACCACCTCTGACTTTGATTTTTACGAAGAAGATTACGTTGAAAATAACTTCAACGATGCCGACTGGTCGCCGGATGGCAATAAGCTAGCCGCCGGTATGTCCGATGGTTCGTTGCGTATCTACAATACTGAGGATTGGAATGATTACACGGAGATATTTGTAACGACCGATGGAGGCGTCCTTTCCGTATCCTGGTCGCCAGACGGTGATGCCCTGGCTTATAGTACTACCGATGGTGTCGCAGCTATCTTGAATGTAAGCGGTGGTGGTACCACTCAATCATGGTCGCATGGTGACTATATCCGGGCCGTAGCTTGGTCACCGGACGGTAGGCACCTGGCTGCTGGTGGTGACGAGACTATTCTCTATATCTACAATGTAGCTAACGGTGAGCAAGAGCGTAGTTTTAGTGCTCATAGCGACTGGATTCGCAATGTGAGCTGGTCAGCCGACGGCACACAAGTGGCCGCTGCTAGTGATGACGCTACCGCAACAGTTTGGTCAATAACCGAAGGGAACCTGGTGAAGACCCACCGCTCCCACGATGACTACTGCCGTGATGTGGCATTTTCCCCTAGCGGCGATCAATTGGTCACCTGTTCTGATGATCTCAATGTGTATCTCTATCAACCTGCAACCAGCAACATTCCTAATCGTAACCTCAAGGGGCACGAGAACTGGGTGATGGCATTGGATTGGGGGCCAAAGGGACGTAGCCTGGTTACGGCTGATAACTCTGGTACCATTATCGTCCACTCTCTGAAAAATGGCGATCAAACGTTTTTCAACTCCGTTGAAGCGGAAACAGCCTGGATGGATGTAGAATTTGCACCCGATGGCGATCAGATTGTAGCGGTCAGTGCCTACGAAATGGCCATCTACGAGTTGGGCGAAACCAGCCCGGTTGTGCAACTGACACCGGATGGCACCAGCGCTGCTACTGCTGCTGATAAAACGGAAGGGAATCCGCTAGAAAATCTATTGGCCGAAGTACTTCCTACGGCAAGTCAGTTGTATCCTTCTACTACCGATGGCCTGCTAGGTGTAATCGACGTGGATTACGGATTGCAAGTGATCAATATGGAAGAAGGTACCGTACAGTATGCCATCAGTGATCACAGTGATTGGATTCGTGATGTAGCTTGGTCCAGTGATGGCAATCTGGTAGCTACCGCCTCTGATGACCAGATGGTAGGCATTTGGGATGCTCGCACGGGTGATATGCAACACTTCCTCAGTGGGCATACTGATTGGGTGCGTGGTGTTGCCTTTTCGCCGGATAATAAGGTCCTGGCTTCATCGGGCGATGACGGAGTACTTCGCTTTTGGGACCCTAGTACGGGTGACGAACTAGGTAGTACCGATCCAATTGGTTCGTACCTGATGACGGTAGCTTGGTCGCCGGATCAAAAATACCTATCGGCCCAAAGTTCAGAGCAGTTTCTCTATGTCTGGGATGCCAGTAATAACGAGTTACTCTTTACCAGTGGTGAAAGAACTATTGAAAAATCAATGAGCTGGGTAGGTGATAAGGAACTTCAGGTGCGGCACGAAGACGGCAGCTTATTGCAATGGACACTAGCTGATGGTCTTACTCCGGCTAGCTCCGTTGGTGGCATGTCAGTTGATAATGGGCAAGGTACCAAAGCAATAGCCAAAGGTGCATATATCCTACTAGAGGGTAGTCGGAATGCGTTGCTACAAGGACACGAAGCACAAGTAATAGATCTACAATGGTCGCCTGATGGTAATTACTTAATCTCTCAAGGTGCCGATGGAAATATGGGCATCTGGGGCGAGGGTACTGAGCCGTTAGCGCTATTATCCCTTACCGATGGTACTGCTAAAGCAGTGGTTTGGTCTACGGAAGGCAACGGCTTCTACTTGCCAGGTGCTCCTGGTAAAGTATTGCTTTCGGGCAAAGACCTACGCGCCACTCTGTCTGCTGAGAAGTACGATGGTTTTTTCAATGAGGCCGATATCTTGCGCTACCAACTAGAATCTATTCTTTTGCAAGACGAAGCCATCAGAACTAAGTTGATCTCTTCGGCTGGCCCTAATTTCTTGAATGCGGTTGCGGACTTTTACACTACCCGTGCTGGTGTGCAAGTGAACCCATCTAACAAGACGTCGGATGAAGCCAAGGCTGCCGCTTTCCGAGCGGCGAGTAGTAACTAAAACTGATGGCCCCTTCCAATAGAGGAAGGCCTTCTTTTAAGCAGAAAGATACGATGCGCGGTATTTGACTTTTATATTCGGTCAAATACCGCGTACTTGTTTATATAATCACTCAGACTTATGATACGCCCAGCCACTACCACTGATTTACCCCAACTTGCTGATCTATTTGATCAATACCGCGTTTTCTACCGAAAAGAGGCCGATATCCATGGTGCCCAAAACTTCATCCAAGAGCGCTTATCGTTAGGGGATTCGCACATCTACGTTTCTGAAGAAGCAGGAGAGTTGCAGGGTTTCGTGCAGTTGTATCCCATTTTCTCTTCTACACGTATGCGTCGTTTGTGGTTGTTGAATGATCTGTTTGTGGCACCTGCTCACCGGGGTAAAGGTCTGTCCTTATCACTACTGGATGCAGGTAAGCAGCTGTGCCGGGAGACAAATGCTTGTGGCGTCATGCTGGAAACTGAAAAAAGCAATACGATCGGTAATCAACTCTATCCTAGAGCTGGCTTTAAACAAAACAACGCTAGTAATTTCTTCGAGTGGAACCCATGACTTTACGTAGGTCTTGTAGAGTCGGAATGAGGTAATCAGTAATTATCGGTCTTCGTCAAAGGCTTCGCCGGACAGGGAAATTAGAGTAAGAATTAGAATTAGAAGGAGTTGGGTGAAGTCCTTTTCTTTTCACTTTTGATAAGAAAGCACAGGGACTACGATCTATCGATCATATTTATTTAAGTCATCAAAGCTGCCTTCTTCCTTTGCTTTACAAGTCTCAAATTCTAAAATATTGAATTATTACTATTAATCTTCTCCGGATAGAAGAAGCCTCTTCACAATTGCGTAACGGTCAGCTTCTGATCAAAACTGTATCTATATTCAGTTTCTCTAATTATTACCTTGTTCTTACTGCGGATTTCTTGCTGT